>NZ_JBIUXX010000006.1:0-119453 GCF_044744235.1 Pseudomonas sp. NPDC087346 | reverse complement strand
TCTCACAAAACCTGTGGGAGCGAGCCTGCTCGCGATAGCGTGGTGTCAGTCAACACATCTGGAGCCTGACACACCGCTTTCGCTGGCAGGCCAGCTCCCACAGTGATTGGTGTTGTGCAGATGATTTGAGGCTGCTCACAAAACCTGTGGGAGCGAGCCTGCTCGCGATAGCGTGGTGTCAGTCAACACATCTGGAGCCTGACACACCGCTTTCGCTGGCAGGCCAGCTCCCACAGTGATTGGTGTTGTGCAGATGATTTGAGGCTGCTCACAAAACCTGTGGGAGCGAGCCTGCTCGCGATAGCGGTTTTGAATTCAGCCCATCAACCGCGCCGTACCGAACAATCTGACGCGCACCAACTCACCTTGCACTGCTTCGAGCAAAACCGGCGCGGTACCACCGGGCATGACGACGTGTACTTCGCCAGCCTCGACCCAGCCCACCCGCCATGCCGCGCAAGCCACTGCGCTGGCGCTAGTGCCGGAGGACTCGGTCGGGCCTTCGCCGCGTTCGAACACGCGAGCTTGCAGGCGATTCGGCGTTTCGAGCATCGCCCATTGCAGATTGACGCCCGCCGGGCATGGCTGACCTGCGCCGGTCGGCATGGCGTAGGCGATGCTGGTCAAACCTTCGGCCAGCGGTGCTTCGCGCATTTGCTCATTACTCGGCAGCGCCGTAATCTCAGCGACCAGCGTCACGCAATGCGGATTGCCAACCCGCACAAACTGACTGTGAGTCCAGGCCGGATTCAGTTGCGCCAGAGGTTGCACCCGGCTGACTTCGCGGCCATTGAACGGCACTGTTTCAACGCCGTGAGCCGCCACCGCCGACGGACCAAATCCGGGCTGACCGAGGTCGAGCCAGAAGCCCTGCACACCATCGACCGAAGCCGGTTTGACCGAGGTTTCACTCGGCGATTGTGTATCGCTTTTGTCGTGATGCACCCGCAGCAACGCACCTTCCTGCGGCATCAATCCTTGCTCAAGCAAGGCCTGGGAAAAGATCGTCAAACCGTTGCCACTGCGTTCGGCGAGGGTGCCGTCGGTATTGACGATCAGCAGATCGAATGGAGCCTCGTCCTGAAACGGCCCGATCAGCAGACCATCACTGCGATGGTGTTTGCCGTTGGGCGGGCGCTGGCCTTCAGGCCAGTCGCAACAGAGCGCCACTGCCGCATCACTCCACGCCAGACGCGACAACGCGCACTCGGCAGCGATAGCCGGTAAATCAATTCCCGCGTCACGTAACGCCTGAGGCGAAATCACCCCGTAGATATTGCCCCGTGCATCGTAGAACTGCGTCATCAACCAGCCCTTTTCAAAATTCCTCGAAGACCCCACTGTAAAACGCAATCCCCTGTGGGAGCGAGCCTGCTCGCGAAGACGGAGTGACAGCCGACATTGACGCTGGAAGACATAGCGCTTTCGCGAGCAGGCTCGCTCCCACAGAAAAGCTGTGCAACGATAGGTCACTGAACCGAATCAGCAACCGCTGCGAGCGAACCTCGACGCACGCTCATTGTCATTCGGGGACGCGACGTTTTTTGCCAAGGATCGATATGACCAGCCTCAACTCCCAAGACACTTTCGTCCCCGGACGCCTGCAACAGATCTCCACGCGCATCGCTTTTTTCATCGCCGGGCTGGGTATCGCGGCGTGGGCGCCGTTAGTGCCGTACGCAAAAGCACGGGCCGGACTGGATGAAGGCACGCTAGGCCTGTTGCTGTTATGTCTGGGGGTTGGTTCGATTCTGGCGATGCCGCTGGCGGGGATTCTCGCCACGCGTTTCGGCTGTCGTCGGGTCGCGACCGGTGGCACCTTGCTGATCTGCGCGGCGTTGCCGTTGCTGGCGACGGTGTCGTCGATCCCGGCGTTGATCGCCACGTTGTTCATGTTCGGCGCCGGGCTCGGCACCGTGGATTCGACGGTGAACCTGCAAGCAGTGATCGTCGAGCGGGCCAGCGGCAAGAACATGATGTCGGGGTTTCACGGTTTGTTCAGCCTCGGCGGGATTGTCGGCGCGGCGGGCGTCAGCGCCCTGCTCGGCCTTGGGTTGACACCGCTGACGGCAATGCTGGTGGTGGTCGTTGTGCTGATCGCGGCGCTGTTCAAAGCCGTGCCACACATGTTGCCTTACGGCAGCGAAAGCTCGGGCCCGGCGTTCGCGATTCCCCATGGCATCGTGCTGTTCATTGGCGGGATGTGCTTCATCGTATTCCTCACCGAAGGCGCGGCGCTGGACTGGAGTGCAGTGTTTTTGACCGAGGAACGCGGAATCGCCCCGGCCTATGCGGGACTGGGTTACGCGGCATTTGCCCTGACCATGACGGTGGGCCGTTTGCTGGGTGACCGGATTGTCCGCAAGCTGGGCGCCACGCGGATCATTTTGTTTGGCGGTCTGACGGCAGCGGCTGGTCTGTTTCTGGCAACCTTCGCCCCAAGCTGGCAGGCCTCGCTGCTCGGTTATGCGCTGGTTGGCGCCGGGTGTTCGAACATCGTGCCGGTGCTTTACACCGCTGTCGGCAAACAAACGGTGATGCCGGAAAGCATCGCGGTGCCGGCGATCACTACGCTCGGTTATGCGGGGATTCTCGCGGGCCCGGCGGTGATCGGTTTTGTCGCGCATGCCAGCAGTTTGAGTTTCGCCTTCGGCTTGATGGCGGTGCTGCTGGTGGCGGTGGCCATCGGCGGGAAAGTTTTGAAAGTCTAAAAAGCATCGCGAGCAGGCTCACTCCTACAGGGATCACACTGAACCTGTGGGAGTGAGCCTGCTCGCGATGGGTCACCTCGGTCTGTCAGAAACCAACGCTGGCCTGCACAAAGAACGTGCGTGGCGCACCGACGTACATACCCGAGTTGTTGTCGCTGGAGCGGGTGAAGTACTGCTTGTCGAAGACGTTTTTCACCCCGGCGCCGAGCTTCAGATTCGACAACTGCGCACCGAAGTCATACCCGCCGCGCACGTTCCAGGTCACGTAACCCGGAATGTCGCCGTACTGCCCGTCCGCCGTACCGTCGGTGATGTAGTTGCCATTGAAACTGCCATCAGCGTTGACCCCGGTGCCCGGCGAACGCTGTTTCGACTGAGCGAAAGCATCGACGTTGTAAGTCCAGCGATTGATGTCATAACGCAGACCCGCCGTGGCCACCTGACGCGAATAGAACGGCAGATCGCGGCCCTTGAAGCCCGGAATCTCGCCTTCGTAAACAGCGCGGGTGTAAGTGATACCAGCGTTGGCGCTCAGGCCGTCGAGGCGTGGATCAAGCGCGGCCATGTCGTAATGCACTGATGCTTCGATCCCCTGGTGCTTGGTCGCGCCGAGATTGGTCCAGCCCACGTCGTTGCTGATGTATTGCAGCTCATCGTCGAAGTCGATGTAGAACAGCGTCACTTCGCCGCCCCACACGTCATCGTTGTAGCGCGTACCGATCTCGTAAGTCTTGGCCTTTTCCGGGTTCAGGCCGTTGGCGGTCTGGTCACCCGAGCCGCCCTGCCCCAGCTGAAAGTACTGCAAGGCGCCGAACGAGGTTTCGTAGTTGGCAAACAGTTTCCACGCGTCGGACATGTGATACATCACGCTCAACGCCGGTAGCGGTTCGTTGCTGTCGATGCTGCGACGCTTTTCCTGAACCGGTTTACCCGAGGTGTCGAGCACCGGGCGGTCATGCCACTCGGTGCTGATGTCTTCGAAGCGGATACCCGGGGTGATGGTCCAGTTGCCGACATCAATCTTGTTGTCGACATAGAACGCATTGGCTTCAGTTCCGCCAGTGCGATCCTGATAGACATGGCCGTCGGAAGACTTGGTCACCACCGGCTGATTGTTCACCAACGCGAGACGGCTGGCCTCTTCATGCATGCCTTCCTTGAGGTACCGATAACCGACGCTGACTTCCTGCGTGGTCGGACCGACATCGAACACATGGGACACCCGCGGTTCAATGCCGAAGGTGTAGTAGGTACGCGGATAGGAACTGAGGGTTTTCTGGTCGCGGGCGGCAATCGTGCTGCCACGGAAACTGTCGGAGTAGTAGGTCAGCACTTCCGCCTGAGTGCGGTCGTCGATCTGCCGGGACCACTTGAACGACACGTCTTTGCGACGACCGCTGAAGTTGTCGTAGTCGCGGTCGGACTCGTACGGCTTGTCGTCATATTGCTTCTGCGTCAGGCCGCCGGGCATGTCGGCGCTGGCATCGTAGTAGTGAAAATTGAGACTGAAATCGTCCTGATCGGTCGGTGCCCAGTGGGTCTTGAGGATCACGTCGTCGATGTCGTTGCTGTTGTTGCGCTCGCGGTAACCGTTGCCGTTGACCCCGGAGTACAACAACGCCACGCCCATGCCGTTATCGGCGGTGCCACCGAGGAATGCGGTGTCGATGTGTTTCCAGCCGCCGTAGCGCGAGGTTTCCAGTGTGGTGCCGATTTCACCGGTGGCTTTTTCCGGGATCGCCCGGGTCACGAAGTTGATCACCCCGCCGACGTTCTGCGGCCCATAACGCACCGAGCCGGCACCGCGTACCACGTCGATGCTGTCGAGGTTGCCGGAAGAAATCGGTGCCATCGACAGCTGCGGCTGACCATACGGCGCGAAGGCTGCCGGTACGCCGTCGATCAACACCGTGGAGCGTGGCGACAGGCGCGAAGTCAGACCGCGCACGCCGACGTTCAGCGAAATATCGCTGCCGCCAGTGCCGTTGGAATCCTGCACCTGCACACCCGGCACGCGCTTGAGCACGTCGCTGACGTTCATCGCGCCCTGCTCGACCATCGCTTCGCGGCGGATCACTGTGCGGGCGCCGGGATGGTTCTGCACCACGGCGGCGTTGGCGTCACCGAGCCAGTCGCCGACCACTTTGATGTCGGTCACGCCCAGTTCCAGCGGGCCATTGGTTGCGGAAGTCGGGGCTGGCGTGAGGGTCACCGAGCCTTCATCGATCTGATATTCCAGACCACTGCCCTGCAGCAATTGGCGCAGGGCCTGTTCCGGCGACAGGTTGCCGTCGACTGCCGGGGCCTGTTTGCCGGCAACCAGATCCGGACTGAAAAACACTTGCAGCGAAGTCTGCTGACCCAGCTCACTCAGCGCCTGACCCAGTGGCTGGGCGCGGATATGAATGGCGTCGGCAGCGTATGCCAGCGGCATCGCAGCGTTGACCGCCAGCGCGAGTGCCAGCGGTAACCAAGGGGATTTTTTGTTGTTGGCAGAGGTGTTTTTCACGTCGTACGTAGTCCTGTGGATCGCAAGAGTGTGCGGCTGTTAATGCAAACCAGTTGCAGTTGAACAGGAAGACGACGAACTCGAAAAAAACCTGAATTTTATTTTGAAATTATTTCCTGACTGCCGTCGGCAAGCGTGCGAATCGCCACCGGCAGGATGTTTGGCAAGGCCTTGAGCAAGGCGTCGGTGTTGTCGGATTTGAACACGCTGGTCAGGCGCAGACTGGCTACGCTCGGGTTGGTGACCGTCAGCGGCTTGTCGCGATAACGCGAAACTTCCTCGACCACTTCACTGAGACTGGCGTTGTTGAACACCAGTTTGCCGCCGCGCCATGCAGTCAGTTCTGTCGGATTGACTGCGTAAGCCGTCGCCACCACGCCCTGCGCATCGACATGCGTTCCGAGGCCGGCGGTCAGGCTGATGAACTGGTTGTCCGGTGCATTCCGGCCCTGCACTTTCACCGTGCCCTGCTCCACCGCGACCCGGGTCTGGGTGACATCGCGGCGCACATCGAAACGGGTGCCGGTGACCGTGACCTTGCCGCTGCCGGCCTCGACCACGAACGGTCGGGCAGTATCGTGCTCGACGTTGAACATCGCCTCGCCCTCGGTCAACTCGATGACCCGGCGATCCTTTTCATAGCGCACCTGCAAACGGCTGCGACTGTTGAGATCGATCACCGAGCCGTCCGGCAACGCCACATGCTTGCGCTCGCCGAGCGCGGTGGCGAACTCGGCGCTGTAGCCATCGGGGTGGTTCAAACCACTGAACAAACCCAGGCCGAGCGCCACAGCCAACGCACTGGCGGCTACGGCATAACGCACCAGCGGCCGGCGTTTGCGGCGGTCTGGCGGGGTTTCACACAAGGCTTTCAAGCGTGGCACCGGCAGCAGATCAGCCGCCGTCCACAAGCCTTGCAGCAACTGGAATTCGTCACGGTGCTGCGGATGTTCACTCAGCCAGGCATCGAAGCGCTGCTGCTCGTCGACACTGATGGCCGGCTCCTGCAAACGCACAAACCAGCGTGCCGCTTCATCGCGCACCGTTGTTTGCCCGCACGCGCAATCACGAGGTTCCATCATGGAATGTCCTGTTTGGCCGGGGATGAAAAGCTGCGAGCACTCATGACTGCAAGCCGTCGAGACGGTCACGTAAATGCCGCAGGGTGCGGATCATATACTTTTCGACCATGTTCTTGGACAGCCCGAGGCGCTCAGCGATTTCCGCCTGAGTCAGCCCCTCGATCTTCTGCCAGACGAAAATCCGTCGGCAATTGACCGGCAGTTCCGCGAGCGCCCGCTCGATGGAATCGGCCAGCTGGATCGCATGCATGTAATGCTCCGGGTCGCCGGTTGACGACTCACTGTGATCGATCGCCTCCGACTCCATGGCACCCCGTCGATCCTCACGCCGATAACCGTCGACCGCGATATTGCGCGCGGTCTGATGCAAATACGCCCGAGGTTGCTGCACCGCCGTCGAATCAGATTCGAGCACCCGCACAAAGGTGTCGTGCGCCAGATCCTCGGCCTGCGAGCGATTGCGCAGGCGGCGGGTCCAGGTGCCGATCAACTCTTCGTAATGCTCGAAAAAGCCGGGTCTGCGGGGCAGCATGGGGATCATTGCGGCACGCTGAGGAAAGGGGCGCGAATAGTAATGCTTCCTATTAAGCCCGGCAAATCATTCCTTGGTGCATAAGGTGAGAGACAAGCGCACGTTCCATGCAGGAGCTGCCGCAGGCTGCGATCTTTTGACCTTGCTGTTTCAAGATCAAAAGATCGCAGCCTGCGGCAGCTCCTACAGGGGTTTTACGGTGTTTTAGCCTTTTTCGTCGATGCCTGCTTGCAGGGTCTGGCTGTCGAGATGACCGCTTAGAGTCACTGGGCCGACTTTCAGGTTGCCGTTCTCAAGGGAAACCTTCGGTGCGTTTTCTTCGGTTTTCTGCGGCAGGTCCAGTCCGGCTTTTACCCCGTAATTGCGGCTGGTCAGGTCGGTGCTGCTGACCTTCGAATCACCAAGATCAACCTTGCCTTCTGTCGAAGAGATCCGTGCGCCCGTCAGTTGCGTGGCGCCACCGACGTTGAGGTTCACACCCTGGCTGCCGCTGATCCCGGAGGCTTGTGCGACGCTGTCCTTGTGCGTGTATTCTCCGTCGACTTTCAGCGTTGGCTTGTAGTCGGTGCCGGCGAGTTTCTGCTTGTCGTCCGGTGGATTTTTCTTCGCAGTCAGGCTCAGGTCGACATCGACCTTGGCTTGACTGGAAGTGTCCTGACGGCTTTCGACGGTCAAGTCACCCGCGACTTTGCCGCTGACATTTTTCGCGTCGATCCGAGCACCCGACAGTTGAGCATCACCTGCGCTGTTGAGCACCACAGTGTCAGCCTTGATCTGGCTGTTCTGCTGCGTGGTGCCTTGCAGGTAATCCACGCCAACCTTGGCCCCGGCGTTGAAACCGTGGTCGCTGCTGGCTTTTTCATCAGCAGCCGTTGGGGTTTTGCTGCTCAGGTTGCCGCCAGCGTTCAGTGCAAGGTTCCAGTTGTTACGGCTATCGGTAGATTGCGCCGACTCCTGCACATAACCGCCCTTCTGTGCACCGATGCTGACGTTAAGTGCGCTGACCTGTGTGCCTTGCAGGCGCACAGAATCACCGCTCAAAGCAACCGCGCCCTGAGCGTTGAGCTGACCACCGTTCAGAGTCTGCGAGTTTTCATTAACCCGACCGATGTTGAAGTTACCGCTGAGATTGCCACCCTGATCACGGCTCTTCTCGCTGCTGGATTTGCTGCCGCCACCCTTCAAGCCACCGCCGAGATTGCTGCCGGTGGCGGTATGCGTGTCGGTGGCCGCTTGCAGATCGAGCTTGCCGTCGGCGTGCAGATCGATACCGCCAGTGCTGTCGATTTTCGTGCCTTGCTGGATCTGATTGCCGCCGCTGCTCAATTGCACGCCATTGCCCTGAATGCTCGCGACATGGGCTTGGCTATCGCTGGTCTGCTTGCCAGTGTGATCGAGCTGGAACCCGGCGCCGAGATCGACATTGGTGCCGTCGGTGCCCGGCAAGGTGCCGACCGTCAACGAAGCATTGCCACGCAGGCTGGAGCCGTCGCTGCTCTGGCGATCGTTGGCCTGATTCAACGCCAGATCGCCGCCAGTCTTGACGTTGACCGCGCCTTGACCGCCATCGAAACGACTGCCTTCGAACTGCGCATTGCCCGCCACATTGATGTTGACGCCTTGGCTACCGGTATAACCACCGACCACTGCAGTGGACGAATCCTTGCGAGTCTGACTGCTGCCGCCCGCGCCGCTGCCGGCGACGTTCACGTCCTCACCGGTTTTGGTGTAGACGCGCACATCGACCTTGGCGTCGGTGGCGCTGTCGCTGCTGCTGTGGGTGTTGCTCGCGGCATCGGCCACCAGTTGATCGGCGCTGATGTTCACTTTGCCGGCGCTGGCGTTGTACTGCGTGCCTTGGTCGTGCAGCGTGCCATTGGCCTTCACGTCCACAGTGCCGCCATCAAAACGGCTGACCACGGCGTTACTGTTTTGCTCGGTTTTGCTCGCGCTACCGTGACCGACCGCGACGTCGATGCCGACGTTCGGCTGGCCGAGATTGCCCAGTGCATCCTTGTCCGGAATCTTGCCGCCGAGGACGTCTTTGACCGCACCGGCAATGGGCCGGGCGATGTCTTTGTATTCGACGTTGGCACCGATGTCCGCCGACCAGTTGCTCTCGGTGTGAGTGCTGCTGTCGGTGTTGCTCGCTGCGCGGTTGTCGATCTCGTTGGCGACCACATTCAGACCGTTGCCGGCCTTGAGTTGTGCGCCTTCGGTGCTGAGCTTGTCGGCATTGATCGTCAGGCCGCCGCTGCTTTGCACACCCGTGGTTTGCGCGGTGGTTTTGCTGGTGGTGTCTTGCGAGGTGCTGTGAGCGAAATCAACGCCACTGCCCGCACGGTCAAGACCGCCGGTGTAGTAGAAACCGCCGCCGGTGCTGCTCTTGTCGGTCGAGGTCTTGTGGCTGTTTTCTTCAGCCAGCAGCGAGACGTTTTTGCCGCTCAGCGTGGTATCGCCAGCAGTGGACTTCACGTCCGCGCCCTTGATCGTCAGGTCGCCGCCAGCTTTTACTTGCACGCTGCCGCCACTCAGGCTGGAGCCTTGCTGGGTGACGTCGTTGCTGGTGACGGTCTGCTGTTTGTCTTCGTAATGAATCCCGGCGCGATATTGCTCAGGCGTATTTTCTTTGGCGTAGGCATCGAAACCACGCGTCTGCGTGCTGTCGCTGCTGTCATGGCTGTTCTGTGCCGAATGCACGTTCACATCCCCGGCCGCATCGGCATTCAACGCACCGCCAGCCTTGACCGTCGAGCCGGCCACTTCAATGTCTTTGGCGCTCTTGAGCTTGAGGTTGCTGTCCGACACCAGCTCGCTGCGCACCGTGGTGCTGTCCTTGCTGTTCTGGCGCGACTCGTCCTTGCTGATGCCGAAGAACTTGCTGTCCTTGTCGTGGTTGTTGCTGTGCGAAGTGTCCTGCACGCCGTCGATGATCAGCGAACCTTTATCGCTGATCACGCTGGCGTCAGTGCCGCCGCGCACCTGACTGCCGCTGATGCGCACGTCGTCAGCCTTGACGATGAGTTTGCCGGTGGCGTTGATTTTGCTGCCCTGATGCTGAGTCTGGCCTTTGTCGGCATCCCCGGTTTTACCGAAGAACCCGCCGCCGACCAGATCACCGGAGTAGCTGTTATCGCTGCTGCGATTGGTGCGCGTGGCGGTGGTGATTTCCACTTGCTTGCCGGCCAGTTGCAGATCACCGGCGCTGTTCAATTCAGCACCTTCGGAGCGCAGCAACGCGGCGGTTTGCAGGGCGATATTGCCGCCCTTCAACTGGCTGGTAACACTGCGCTGCTCTTCGCTGCTGGTGTTCCAGTTGGCTTTCCACAAGTGCTTGCGATGGTTGCCCTGATCGGTCTTGGTGTGGCTTTCGGTGGCAGCGGTCAGACGCAGATCGCCGCCGCTTTGCACGTCGAGATTCTTCGCTGCTTCGACCTTGGCGGCCTTCAGTTCAGTGTCTTTGCCGGACGACAGTTTGACGTCACGGCTGGCGACGATCTGGCTGCCGTGCTGGCGCGAGTCGCTGTCAGTCTCGGTACGGTCATAGGTTTCCCAAGTGATACCGATGGTGCTGTTGTTCCAGTTTTCGCGTTTTTCCTGGAGCTTGCGGCTCTCGACGGTGGTCAGCGTCAGGTTGCGCTTGGCATTGACGCTGACATCGCGGCCACTGACATCGGTCGCGGCCAGGGTCAAATCCTTGCCGCTGTGCAGACCGACGTCGCCCTGACTGCTGCGAATACTGGCACGGGTCACGTCGAGGCTGTCGGGCACTGCCTGACCGCTGACGCTGAGGTCGCCGGCAGAACGAATCTGCACGCCGTCGCGCCCGGCAACTTGCACCGGCCCCACCCGCACGCCCGCACCTTCGGCGGTGCTGACGATGTTGATACGCCCGGCCTGCATCGCGCCGAACAGGCTGGCGTCGATGCGTTGATCGATGGTGTGGCCTGCCGGGTCAACGGTTTTCACCTGACCACTGGCGTAGTCCACTTGATTGCGCCCGACCGTGAGGTTCAATTGATCGCGGGCATTGAGCGCGCCCTGACTGTCGATGCGTGGGGCGATCAGGTTGATCGAGCCCTCACCGTTGCGCAGGCCGCCGCTCTGAATCTGCAACTGACCGGTCGCGTCGCGGGTGCTCAGCGCTTGCAGTTTGCCGTCGTTGAGTTCCGGACGACCGACCACCAGATTGGCATTTGGCGTGTTGATGAAACTGCCGCCGTTAACCGAAATACCGTTGGGGTTGGCCAACACGTAATCGGCGGCGCGTCCGAAGATTTCCTGGGCGCCGTTGATTGAGGAGGCGTTGCGGCTGATCACTTCGTTGAGGATCACGCTCGCGGCCTGCCCCTGCAATTGCGGGTTGGCAGCCAGTTGTCCGGCAAGTTGCGACTGTCCGCCCTGCAAGGCGTTGTTCAGCACCAGGCCCTGACGGTCGACGTTGTAATCGAGGAACTGGTTGTGCGACAGGCCCGAGCCGTTCGGCGCGACGATGTTAACGATCGGCACGCCGCCCTGCGTCTGTAATTGCGCGGTGCCGCCAGGCCCGGGAGCAACCACCACACCGCCGGCCAAAGCGCTCGGCAGGTGTACGGCGAAGAACAGGCTGGCAATTGCCCAGCGCAGTTTGCCCCGAGGGGAAAGATGAAACGCAAAGGTGTTCACTGGCATAAGTCACTCTCCATGTAAGTACGGCATCACGCTGCGCGTTGGGATGAAGGCCGCGGCTGTCGCGCTCAGATCCAGCGGCTGGTTGTTCACTTGATTCAAATCTGCACATTTCATATCTGTAGCCCCACTCGCATCAGCCACGTTTCTGGCTCGTGCTGCAAACCGCGGGGGGTGTCGAGGCTGCGTTGGTAATCGACGTCCACTTGCAGATTCTTCCAGCCCAGATTCAGGCCGATGCTGGCGCCACTCAGGCGTTGGCCTTGTGCGCCGTGATCGGCTTTGATCCAGCCGTGGTCGAGGCCGACACGCGGGGTGATCTGCACCGGCCATTCAGTACGCAGCGGCAGGCGCAAAGTGTTGCGCCAGATCGCGCCGCTGGCACCGGAAACACTGCTGACGCGATAGCCGCGCACCGCAGAATCGTCGGTGCCGAGCAGTTGTTCGATGACCGGCAGCGGGTCGGGGCTGTATTGCAGATTGAGCTGGCTCTGCCACTGCCAGACCTGCGCACCGAACTGGCCGTTGCGCCACTGGCTGAGACCGGCGCGGTATTTGCGAAACTGCGCCTTGGGCAAGTTGTTGATCTGGTGCGCGCTGTCGTCGTCGGCGCCCAGCCAGCGCAGGCCTTGGGCGTAATTGAAATCGAGGTTCCACACCGCGCGGTCGAGCCAGAACAGATTAAGTCCAGCCTCGGCCACGGTCAGGGTCGGGCTCTGAATGCCCAAGCGGACGTTTTCCAGATAGCTGTCGACATCTTTGTGCGCCAGTTGCAGGTTGGCGCTGAGCTGGCGGCTCTGGTCACGCCACAACACGCGGTCGGCGCGCAGACTGAGTTGATCGGTGGTGCCGGTGCTGTGAAAGGTCACGCTGGGCAATTTGAACGGCGCGCGATATTCGGCGTGACTGGCGAACACGCTGTACGTCCAGTAACCGTAAGGAATCGCGTAATACAGGCTGGCATTGCGGCTGTAACGGTCGCCGTGATTGAGCGTGTCGCTGGCGCTGAGGCTCAACAGGTCGTTGAGCTCCAGCGGGCTATCAAGACTCAGGCTGACGGTGTCGCGATCACGCCCGGTGCTGGCGCTGCCGAGGTTGTCGGCGCCCAGTCCCAAGGCCCAGCGCGACTGGCCGCTGGTACGGGAACGCAGGATGATCCGCGACGCGCCGGGCTGGCTGCCGGGGGCGATGTCGGCGGTCAGATCAATCGAGCGCAAGCGGTTCAATTGATCCAGACCTTGTTCCAGATCACGCAGGTTCAACGGCGCGCCGAGCATCCCGGGAAATGCGCCGCCGAGCGAAACCGGCAAACTCTGATCGGCCAGTTCGATCGACTCGATGTAGCCTTCGTCGACCACGATATCCAGCGACTGCCCCGCCGCTGGCGCACTGCTCACGTACGGACGACTGGCGATATAACCCTTCTCGACGTAAATCGCGGTGATGGTCGCCAGCAGATGATTGATCTGGCCGACGCCCATGCACGGCGCGAGCAACGGTTTGATCCGTGCGTTGAGTTTGTCGCTGTCGATCAGCGTCACGCCGCCAATGCGCGTGCCACTTAGCGGCCAGCAACGCTCGTCGGGGGTAACGGTTTCAGGAATAACCGGGGTGACCGGCGCCGGCCCGAACGCGCCGCGTTCCAGTTGCCGCTTTCTTTGCTCAAGCTGCAACTGTTGCAGATCACGCTGCTGCTGTTGCTGCTGGCGCAGCACTTCCTGGCCCGGCGCGACAGGTTCGGCAGCTTCAATCGAGAACGCACAGACACTCAACACAAAGGCCGACAACAGCGGGCAACGCGTGGCACAACGACGGATCACAGCGCAAAACGAATACGGCACTCAACATCCTTTCGACCATCAGATGGCGTGATGCCATCTCATCAATAATCGTGATAGTCAGAGCCTTCCTACACAAATGCAAGACGCTTCCTACAGCGCTTACACTTCTTAAACATTTGATTTTCTTGTGGTCATCGTCAACAAGAACGCCAGTGCACAACACGCCATAAGGGTTTCCCCGAGGGCTTGAGTCCAGGCCGCGAGCATCAATCCGGCACCGATCATCAGGTAGTAAAGCAGGCCCAATAACGCGCCGGCCGTCCCCAACCGATCCGCGTAATTCACCAATGCCGAACCGAGAATATTCGGAATCGCCATGCCGAAAGCCAACACCACCAGCAACATCGGCAGTACAAACGCGATACTGCCTTGAGTCAGCCACACGCCAACTCCACCGAGCAATCCGGTCAATGCGCCGAGCCGAATCAGCTGCAATGCGCTGTAACCCCGGAGCAGTAAACGTTTGTTGATCCACGCTCCAAAACCTGAGCCCAACGCCAGTGCCACACCGCTGTAGCCGAACCAGGATTGACTCAGGCAGAGCCGCTCGAAGATGAACGGTGCGAGGCTGTAATAACTGAACAACGCAATGTTGAAACACGCTACCCACAGCGCAGAACGCCAGATCCCGCGATCACCCAACATGCGCCCGAGCGTTTCGAACAGCCCGATTGCACGCAATGTTGTCGGGCGGGTTTCCGGCAACACCCACCAACTCCAGAACCACAAAACCACGGCCAGCAGCACCAGTGCACCGAGCACGCCGCGATAGCCGAAGCCTTGCACCAGGCTCGCACCGCTGAACAGGCCAATTGCCGGACTGGCCGCCAACGCCATACCCGCCAGCGAAAATACCTGAGCCAGTTCGCGTCCCTGAAAGCGATCGCGCAACACCGTTTGCGTGACCACCGATCCCACCGCCGCACCAAATGCCGCGAGCGCTTGCGCCATCAACAAACCGTTGAAACTGTTGACGCACAGACCGATAACGCACGCCGCCGCGTAGAGCGCCAGCCCGAAGAGCATGGTCGGACGCCGACCGATCCGGTCGCACACTCGCCCCCACGTCACCACGCCAAAGGCAAACGCGAGGAAATACACGGACAGTGTCTGCGCCGCTGCCTGCGGACTGACATTAAATGCCCGGCCAATATCGCCGAGCGCAGGGCTGAACAAGGTTTGCGCGATCTGCGGGAACATCAGCAGCGCGATGCCCAGCAGCAATAATTTCCGGTTGTTCATCTCTCTGTTACCCCTCAATCAAACCGTTGAGGAGTTTAATAAGCAGCGTCTGACGTATTATCCAAACTCTGACAACTTATCCTTGATATCGGACAAACCATGGCCTGGCTCGATGCTCATACGTCTTTTGATGCGGATGCCTTTGCTGCGCCGGTCATCGGCATCGCCGCGACCCTTGGTGATCACGACTCCGGCCTGCACCGGCATCATCGTGGGCAGTTGCTGTATACCCGGCAGGGTTGCACCCGCATCACTTTGGCGCAGCAGTTATGCCTGCTGCCGCCGTCGCGTGCGGCATGGATTCCTCCCGGTGTCAGCCACCGTGCGGTGATGCAGCAAAGCGTCGATTACCGCTCGATCTACCTGTTCCCGGAATGCTGCAACGACTTGCCGCAACAGGTGTGTGTAATTGAAGTCAGTCCTTTGCTGCGCGCCGTGCTTGAGCCGATGGCGACAGCCGCTTTCGATACCGACTGGCAGCACGGTAAATTCGCCCATCTGTTGGGTCTGTGCCTGAGCGAGATCGCAGAAGCGGCCCAGCAACCAATGCTCTTGCCGCTGCCCCGGGACCAGCGCTTATCGGCGTTGCTCTCCACTCCCGAACAATTGCCGCCGGAACTGCAAGTGCTGGAGCAAAAAATCGGCGCCAGCGCCCGCACTATCGGTCGAATTTTCCAGCGTGAAACCGGGATGAACTACCAGCAATGGCGCCAACAGTGGCGGTTGATGCGCGCCATGGAGTTGCTCGCCATTGGGCGCAACCTCGGCTATTGCGCATTCGAACTGGGGTTTGCCAGCGATAGCGCTTTCATCGCCTTCTTCAAAGCGATGACCGGTGACACCCCCGCACGATGGCTGAAATAAACACCTGACGATCGGCAGCAAAAAAAAATTGCGACAAAATATTACTAGCGTCATATTATTAGCGTAATAACTGCCGATTGCATAGGTATTACCGCCATGACCAGTATGCCGACCCACGAGCCCGACCTCGCCGTCCCGACCACCGCCGCCCGGCCTCCCCTGCGCAAACGTCTGTTGTTGCCGGGGCTGGGCTTGATCGTTTTGGTGGCTGCCGGACTGTATGCCGTTCACTGGTGGGGCGACGGGCGGTTTATTGAAGAAACCGATGATGCCTACATCGGGGGCGACGTCACGGTGATCGGGCCGAAGGTCGCTGGTTACATCGAAGAAGTGCTGGTCAGCGACAACCAGTCAGTGAAGGCCGGCGACGTGTTGATCCGCCTCGATGCCCGCGACTATCGCGCCAATCTGGCCAAGGCCGAAGGTGCGGTCGCCGCCGAACAGGCGCTGCTGGCCAACCTCGATGCCACTGAACAACTGCAACAAGCGGTGATCGGCCAGGCCCGCGCCGGCATCGATGCGGCCGGCGCCGAGACCTCACGTTCGCGGGATGACAATGCGCGCTACAAACGTCTGGTAACTACGAATGCCGTCTCGGTCGAAAGCGCACAACGCGCCGACGCCACGTTCAAGACTGCTCAGGCTTTGAGTGCCCGCGCCCAGGCTGAACTGCTCGCCGCACAACGCCAGCTCGCAGTGATAGACACCCAGAAACAACAGGCCCGCGCCGCGCTGATGCAAGCCCGCGCCGAGCGCGATCTGGCGCAACTCAATCTCGGTTACACCGAATTGCGGGCGCCGGTCGATGGCGTGATAGGCAATCGCCGCGCCCGGGTGGGTGCCTATGCGCAGGCCGGTTCACAGCAACTGTCGGTGGTGCCGGCCAGCGGGCTGTGGGTCGATGCCAATTTCAAGGAAGACCAATTGGCGCGGATGAAACCCGGCCAGCGTGTGAGCATTCGCGCCGATGTGTTGTCCGGCCAGGAATTTCATGGTCGACTCGACAGCCTCGCCCCGGCCACTGGCTCGCAGTTCAGCGTGCTGCCACCGGAAAACGCCACCGGCAACTTCACCAAGATTGTGCAGCGCGTACCGGTGCGGATTTTGCTCGATCCGGCCGACGGTGTGCTCGGGCATCTGCGTCCGGGCCTGTCGGTGACTGCGGAAGTCGACACCCGCGCCCAACCTGAAACCACCGCCGTAGCCGCTGCGCCATGAGCCGCGCCCTCACCCTTGCGGCGCAGCCGTTCAACCCGGCGGACATGGCCACCGCGACCAAAGTGTTCGCCTTCGCCACCATGTGCATCGGCATGTTCATTGCGCTGCTGGACATCCAGATCGTCTCGGCATCGCTGCGCGACATCGGCGGCGGTTTGTCCGCCGGCACCGACGAAACCGCATGGGTGCAGACCAGTTATCTGATCGCCGAGATCATCGTGATCCCGTTGTCCGGCTGGCTGTCGCGGGTGTTCTCGACGCGTTGGCTGTTCTGCGCTTCGGCGGTCGGATTTACCTTGGCCAGTCTGCTTTGCGGCATCGCCTGGAACATCCAGAGCATGATCGCCTTTCGGGCGCTGCAAGGGTTTCTCGGCGGTTCGATGATTCCGCTGGTGTTCACCACGGCGTTCTTTTTCTTCACCGGAAAACAACGGGTAATCGCCGCCGCGACCATCGGCGCGGTCGCCTCGCTGGCGCCGACCATGGGACCGGTAATCGGCGGTTGGATCACTGATATTTCGTCGTGGCACTGGCTGTTCTATATCAATCTGGTGCCGGGGATTTTTGTTGCTGTGGCGGTGCCGATGCTGGTGAAAATCGACCAGCCGGAACTGTCGCTGCTCAAGGGCGCGGACTACCTGAGCATGGTGTTTCTCGCGCTGTTTCTCGGCTGCCTGGAATACACCATGGAAGAAGGCCCGCGCTGGAACTGGTTCAGCGATCAAACCATTCTGACTACTGCGTGGATCAGCGGTCTGGCCGGGATCGCCTTTATTGGCCGCACCTTGCATGTGGCCAATCCGATTGTCGATCTGCGCGCACTGAAGGATCGTAATTTCGCCCTCGGCTGCTTCTTCTCCTTCGTCACCGGCATCGGCCTGTTCGCGACCATTTACCTGACGCCGCTGTTTCTTGGGCGAGTGCGCGGCTATAGCGCGCTGGACATTGGTCTGGCGGTTTTCTCGACCGGTGTGTTCCAGATCATGGCGATTCCGCTGTATGCCTTTCTCGCCAACCGCGTTGATCTGCGCTGGATCATGATGGTCGGGCTGGGCTTGTTTGCGGTGTCGATGTGGGAGTTCAGCCCGATCACCCACGACTGGGGCGCCGGTCAACTGATGTTGCCGCAAGCCCTGCGCGGGATTGCCCAGCAACTGGCGGTGCCACCGGCCGTGACTTTGACCCTCGGCGGGTTGGCACCGGCACGGCTGAAACATGCGTCGGGGCTGTTCAATCTGATGCGCAACCTGGGTGGCGCGATTGGTATCGCAGCCTGCGCGACGATCCTCAATGACCGAACCAACCTGCATTTCACCCGGTTGGCCGAGCATCTGAACAGCAGCAATGAAGCGCTGAATCAGTGGCTGTCCGAAGTCGGCGGCAATCTCGCCACCCTCGGTCAAAGCGGTGACGTCGGCGTCACTGGTGCGCTGCATCAGTTATGGCTGCTGACTTATCGCGAGGCGCAAACGCAGACCTATGGCGACACGTTTCTGATGATCATGGTGTGCTTCATCATCGCCACGGCGATGGTGCCCTTGATGCGCAAGGTGCAACCACCGGCCGCGCCGAGTGCTGATGCACATTGACGGAACGCATATCCCCTTGTGGGAGCCAGCCTGCTGGCGATAGCGTCAGCTCAATCAACCAGATGTTGAATGGACAATTGCTATCGCTAGCAGGCTAGCTCCTACAGGGATTAGTGTTTAGAGCTGTGGGGTTTTGCGGAAGCCTACCGCCAGGCGGTTCCAGCTGTTGATGGTGCTGATTGCCACGCTCAGATCGACCATTTCCTTTGGCGAGAACTGCGCGGCAACGGCCTCGTAATCTTCGTCCGGGGCATGGGTCAGGCTCAGTTGGGTCAGGGACTCGGTCCACAGCAGCGCGGCGCGTTCGCGGTCGGTGAAGAACGGTGCTTCACGCCATGCGGTCACGGCGAACAAGCGACGTGGCGTTTCACCGCCCTTGATCGCGTCAGCGGTGTGCATGTCGATGCAGAACGCGCAGCCGTTGATCTGCGACGAACGCAGTTTGACCAGTTCGATCAGGGTCTTTTCCAGCGGCAGTTTCGAGACCGCGGTTTCCAGGGCGATCATGGCTTTGAGTGCGTCTGGGGAGGCTGTGTAGAAATCGACACGAGGTTTCATGGTGGTTCTCCGGGGCCAGTGAATGTGTGACTAAGGTAGTCCCGTCACTGCCCCGAACAAATAGCCAATCTCCCGGAAGACGGGTAGACCACGCCACTCAAACCTGATTACGCAACCATTGCAGAAAACCCTTCTTGGCCACCACCGCCGGCAGGTCCTGCGTCAGGCTTTGCGCCTTGTGCAAGCGGAAGTCGAGCAAGGCTTTCATCGCATCGTTGATGTCGTGGCGCGCATCCAGACAAGGCTTGAGATAGCTTTTCTCGATGCGATACAGCGCACAGAAAGTTTTCGCCGCAAACGTCGCCGGCACCGACGAATCGGACAGAATCCCCGCCTCGCCGATCACCTCCCCCGGCCCCATGCGCCCGGACTCGAACGGTGTGCCGTGACGGATCAACGTCACGGAAATCACGCCGGACTCGATGATAAACAAGTGATCGCTGACCTCTCCGGACTCCAGAATGGTTTCCCCGGCGCGGAAGGTTTGCAGGGTCATGTTCTGGCTGAAGGTGTCTTTCTCTTCCTGACGCAATGTGGAGAAAATCGGCGAACTGTCGAGCAACGCCCGTGGCCGCGAAAGATTGGCCGGCACATTGGCTTCAACGTTCGACAGCAGATTGACGCCGCTGGCCTGCAAATGCCGGTACGCCAGATCGAACAGTTGATTGCGCACTGAACGCTTCTGATCCATCGACGAAACAAACCCGCTGATTTCATATTCCACCCCGGCGCTGCTGGAGCTTTTCAGCGCCACGCTCGGTGCCGGGTTGTCGAGCAGTGGCCGGCAATCCTGCATCGCCCGTTCCAGTGCGTCGATCACCGTGGTCGGTCGGGTATGTGGACTGACTTGAATACTCACCGCCAGCCCGAACATATTGCTCGGGCGACTGAAGTTGATGATCTTGGCCTTGGCCGCCAGCGAGTTGGGAATCACCGCCATGCTGCCCTGACTGGTTTGCAGGCGCGTGGCGCGCCAGTCGATATCGATGACCCGGCCTTCGGTGCCATCGATGGAGATCCAGTCATCGATCTGATAAGGCTTGGTGGTGTTGAGGACGATCCCGGAAAACACGTCGCTCAAGGTGCTTTGCAGCGCCAGACCGACAATGATCGCCAACGCCCCGGACGTCGCCAGCACGCCTTTGACCGGCAGATCCAGCACGTAGGCCAGCGCCGCAATAATGGCGATCAGGAAAATCACTGCCCCGAGCAGATCCTGCAGCAGTCGTCCGGTGTGCCCGACGCGCTGCATCATCACCGCACCGATCAACACCGTCAGAGTGCGCGCACCGAACAGCCACCAGCCAATCTGCAACCCGGTTGCCGCCAGGTGTAGCGGCACGTTGTCGGCCCACGGCGCCGGCTCCATCGGATTGAGGCCTTCGTTGAACAACAGCACGCTGAACAGACTGAAAATCAGCACCCGCACCAGCAGCTTCCACTCGCTGCCCCGGGAACTGATCAGGCGCCACAGACACAGATCGAGAAGAATCAGGATCAACGCGCAAAACAACGGGTGTTCAGTCAGCAGTGACAGCATCAAACAACTCCGACGGGGGCCAATCGCGAGAAGATCGCACAGATTGGCTCAGTGTAGGAGCAATTGATTTCACAGGATGACTGGCTTACCCAAAACACCACAAAACCCTGTGGGAGCTGGCTTGCCAGCGATGGCGACCTGACAGCCAACATTGCATTGGCTGACCGAGCGCTATCGCGGGCAAGCCCGCTCCCACAGGGGTGATGTGTAGCTGTTGAGTACCGGGTTTACCCGTGCATCCGCCCAAACTGCCCGGACTGGAAGTCGGCGAAGGCCTGATGTATTTCCTGCTCGGTATTCATCACGAACGGGCCGTGACCGACGATCGGCTCGTCAATCGGCTCGCCGCTGAGCAGCAACACCACTGCGTCCTCGCTGGCCTCAAGCGTCAACTGCTGACCGTCACGCTCGAACAGCGCCAACTGCCCTACCCGCACCGATTCAACACCATTGACCTGCACCGAACCCTTCAACACCACCAGCGCCGTGTTGCGCCCTTCATGCAAATCAAGGGTCAACAACTTGCCAGCGTTCAGACGCAGGTCCCAGACATCAATCGGAGTAAAGGTGCGCGACGGACCTTTGTGGCCTTCGAACTCACCGGCAATCAGGCGCAGGCTGCCGGCGTTGTCCTTGAGAGCGATACTCGGAATGTCACTGTCAAGAATCGTCTGATAACCAGGCTCGGCCATTTTGTCCTTCGCCGGCAGGTTGACCCACAACTGCACCATTTCCAGCTTACCGCCGGTTCTGGCGAAGTTCTCCGAGTGAAACTCCTCATGCAAGATGCCGGAAGCAGCAGTCATCCACTGCACATCGCCCGGGCCAATCGTGCCGCCACTGCCGGTGGAGTCGCGGTGCTGCACTTCGCCGTCATAAACAATCGTCACCGTCTCAAAACCACGGTGCGGATGCTGACCGACGCCACGACGCTCAGTCGTCGGCGTGAACTCAGCGGGACCGGCGTGATCCAGCAACAGAAACGGACTGATGTGCTCAGCCAGATTGTCATAAGAAAACAGAGTGCGAACCGGAAACCCATCGCCGACCCAATGGCCGCGAGGGCTGGTGTAAATACCGATGATGTTCTTCATGTTGCCTCCAGAACGGGTGAATGACGCAATGGATTAAGCATAAATCCAAGAGCATTAATGCACTAGACGGCAAAAACCGGCCTCATCGTTCCATATAAAGAACAATCCAACGCCAAAAGCTCCCCTGTAGGAGCTCACGAGTGCAACGAGGCAGCGATCTTTTGATCTTGTTTTTCTAAAAAGCAAAATCAAAAGATCGCAGCGTGCAGCAGCTCCTACAGGGAATGCACATACCTGCCAGTGATTGGTCGGCTATCAGGCGCCAAGTTCCGCTTCGCTCCACCACCACTCACAGGATGAGCTTTAGCTCGGCTGTGATCTTGATCTGAGAGGTCCGTCGGCAGGCTGAGTGGAGGGATTTATCCGGGGGTTGGCGCGCAGCGCCGTTTGGCGAAGCCAAATGCATCGAGAGGAGGTGCAGCGAAGCAAACCGTAGGCGATGCCCCCGGATGAAACCCGGAGCGAAGGAACCCCGAGCCCCAGCGAGCGGGCCGAACGTCAGGACAAAGCCTTTTGGGTTACCTTTTCGGCGTTTGGAAAAGGTGACCCGCCGTAAGGGCGGAACCCTAAGCCGCCATCACCGCAGCAACGGATATGCACCCAATCCAAAATCCAAAATCCAAAAAAACATTCGTGCCCCCCGATCAACACTGCTTTGCCCAACCCCCTATTTTTCCCACCCCCCCAATCAAGGAAACTGCCCCCAATCCCCACTAAAACCAAGGAGCAAAAAATGCCCATCCCAGCATTCGGCCAAGGCACATTCCGCCTGCAAGGCCAGGTCGTCATCGACTCAGTAACAACCGCCCTCGACCTCGGCTACCGCGCCATAGACACCGCACAAATCTACGAAAACGAAGCCGAAGTCGGCCAAGCCATCGCCGCCAGCGGCATTCCCCGCGAAGAACTGTTCATCACCAGCAAAATCTGGGTCGCCAACTTCGCCAAGGATCGCCTGATCGACAGCCTCAAAGAGAGCCTGCAAAAACTCCAGACCGACTACCTCGACCTGACCCTGATCCACTGGCCATCGCCAGAAAACCAGGTTCCCGTCGAAGAATTCATGAACGCGCTACTGGAAGCCAAGCGCCAGGGCCTGACCCGCCAGATAGGCATCTCCAACTTCACCATCGACCTGATGAAACAGGCGATCGCCGCCATCGGTGCCGAAAACATCGCCACCAACCAGATCGAACTGCACCCCTATCTGCAAAACCGCAAAGTGGTCGAATTCGCCCAGAGCCAAGGCATCCAGATCACCTCGTACATGACCCTCGCCTATGGCGAAGTGCTGCAAGACCCACTGCTCCAGCAGATCGCCGAGCGCCTGCACGCCTCCCCGGCGCAGGTCACTCTGGCCTGGGCCATGCAACTGGGTTACGCGGTGATTCCGTCGTCGACCAAACGCGCCAACCTGCAAAGCAATCTCGGCGCCACCGCGATCACCCTGAGCGATGCCGACATGGCGCTGATCGCCACGCTGGATCGCGGCCATCGCCTGACCAGCCCGAAAGGCATCGCGCCGCAGTGGGATTGATTGTTCAGGCTTGAAGATGTTGCGCGAGGCTGTGCATGGCCTTGCGCAAGGTTTTGATTGCCTCGCCCAGCACAACCGACTCGGCGTCGTGGCACGCCTGATCGAGATCAGCGCATGCCGACACCAGCCGCGCGGCACCGACCATTTGCGCGCCGCCCTTGATGTGATGGGCCAGATCGCGCAGCCCGCCGGGGTCTTTTCCCACATCATCAAGCCGTTGCAGGTCGTGGTGCAGACTGCTCAGCACTTCCTCGCGCAAACGCGCAATCATCGATTGATCGGCACCGGCCAACTGTTCCAGTGCACTCAAATCGATTTCCTTCAGCGGCAGCGCCTCGCTCGTATCGTCGGGAATCGCGCTATGCCTGACACCGTTCAGCGCCTTCATCAGATTGGGCAAGAGAATCGGTTTGAACAGACAATCGTCCATGCCGGCAGCCAGGCAACGAGTCTTTTCCTCGACTTGCGCGTTGGCGGTAAAACCAAGGATCAGGCAACGTGCCCTGCCGTTCGCCGCTTCCTCTTCACGGATTTCCCGCGCCAGTTCATAGCCATTACGCCGTGGCATGTTGCAGTCGGTAATCACCACATCGAACCGTTGGGTCTGCCACTTCGCCAGTCCCGACTCTCCATCGCCGGTATCAACCGTACGGTGGCCCAAATCACTTAATTGCCAGCACAGCAACAGCCGGTTCACCGGGTGATCATCCACCACCAGAACACTCAGCGAACGCTGCGGCGCAGTCGTCAGCTCAGGATCTGTCGTGTCCGGTACCAGCGCCACCAGCATCGGCAACTCTAGAATCACTTCAACCCGCGTGCCCTGCCCGGGCTCACTGTCGAGGCGCAGTGTGCCGCCCATCATTTCGCAGAGACTGCGACTGATCACCAACCCCAGTCCGGAACCACTGCGCGCCGATTGCGGATTGTTACCTGCCTGGACAAACGGACTGAACAACCGTTGCCGATCCTCGACGCTGATGCCGACACCGCTGTCTTCGATGACCACGCACACCATCAAACGGTCCTCTCCTGCACTGGTCAATTGCAGGTGCAGACTCACCTCACCGTCGTCGGTGAACTTGATCGCATTGCTCAACAGATTCGACAGCACCTGCTTGAACCGCGTCGGGTCAATCAGCACGTCAACGTCGCTGCGTGCATCCAGCTCGATATGCCACAGCAAGTGTTTCTGCCGGGCCAGCCCCTCGAAGACCCGGCATACGCAGCTGACCAGATCACGCAGATTGGCCCGCTCGGGTGCCAGGGACAGATGCCCTGATTCGATGCGCGCGACGTCAAGAATATCGCCGATCAACTCCAGCAATTGCTGGCCGGCGCCGGAAGCCACCTGAATCGCCAGACGATCGGTGACGCCCTCTTCGGCGCGCTTGAGCGCCAGTTCGAGCATGCCCAGCAAGGCATTCATCGGTGTGCGGATTTCATGGCTCATGGTCGCCAGAAAAGTGGTCTTGGCGCGATTGGCGTCGTCCGCCGCATCCTTGGCCTCTTGCAGTTGCTGCAACCATTGCTGACGCTGACGGATCTGCCGGCGCTGAAAACCGATCCAGCCCAGCGCCAACAGGAACAAACCGGCAGCAACAGCGAACGCGCGAATAATCTCCTGACGATGGCGCGACCAATAATTGTCATCGACCACCGCGTCGTGGCTCCAGCGCTCGACCAGTTCATCCATTTCCTGCGGGGCGATGCTCAGTAGCGCCTTGTTCAGAATTGAATGCAGCGCTGCCGACTGCGGCGCAGTGGCCAATGCCAGACGAGCCGGCTGGTCGCCCACGGTCGTGGCGATGCGCAGACGCTCACGGTATTGACGGGCAATAAGATAACGCGCGACCAGCAATGAACTCACCGTCGCGTCCGCCTGCCCCTTGTCGATCAGCGCCATACCCTCGGCCGGGCTCTTGACCTCGACCCAGCGAATTGCGGGGGCCCGGTCCGACAGATAAGCACGCAACGGGTGACCGCGATAAATCGCCAGACGCTTGCCGGCGAGGTCATCCAGACTGCGCGGACTCTGCGCCGTCGTCGCGCTGACCAGCACAAATGGATTGTTCAAATAGGCACGGGTAAACCGCAGCTCTCGTTCACGCTCACCGCTGGGCGTCACCACTGGCAACAGATCGAGTTCACCGGCCTTGAGTTGCTCGATCTGCCGATCCAGCGACCCACCGCGCACGATCTCGAATTGCAAGCCGCTGCGCTGGCCGATCAGGGTCAGCAACTGCGCGGCAAGCCCGCGGAACCGACCGTCAGGATCAAAAAACGTCAAAGGCGCGAAGTCTTCGATAGCCCCCACACGGACTACCGGATGTTGGTCCAGCCAGGTCTGTTCACTGGCGCTCAGTCTCACCCGCGATTGCGCGCTCATCTCGGCGCGGCCAGCGCTCCAGCGTTGCTCGATACGCTGGCGGCGTTCCATGGGAATGGCGGCCAGCGCCTTGTCGACAATATGTTGCAAACGAGCATCGCTGCGCAGCAGAGCAAAACCGAACGAATTGGCGTCCAGGCCCGATGGGCCGGCCAGTTGCAGGTCATTGCGATAATTGGTGTTGATCAGGTAATTGGCGCTGATGAGATCGCCCAGATAAACGTCATCCGCGCCAAACGCTACCGCACCGAGGGCATCCATCGCCGATGCGTAACGTTGCACACTGGAGTCGGGATAGAACGCTTGCACAGTCGCCAGCGGCAGATAGTCCTCGACCATGGCGATACGCTTGCCAGCCAGATCCGCAGGCAGCGAGTCGTCGAGTCGGGTCACCAACATCGGCTGATCCTCGGCGTAGGCTCGGGAAAGTATCAGCTCAGGGTCGGCTATCTCGAAACTGTTCGAGGTTCCCAGCAGATCGAGATCACCGCGCTTGAGCGCTGCAATCACCTCCTCGCGACCGGAGTAGCGCCGTACCTCAATGCGCGTACCCAACAGTTGCGCCAACAGGGCCGCGTAATCGGCAGTCAGCCCTTCGAGATCCTGGTTATTGCGGGTAATTTCAAACGGCGGGTAATCAGGCCCGGAAATCCCCATGCGAAGCACCGGATGCTGACGCAGCCATTGCCGGTCCTGATCGTCCAGTCGTACCTCGACATTTTCCAGCCTGGCGCGGGCCAGTACTTCCAGCACCTGCGGCGCATCACTCGCCCAGCCCGGGGACGCAAGGACCAATAGCAATGCGAAAGTCCAGCGTCTGAGGCTCATGCGCGATATCTCAGATCAAATGATTGCGCTTGGCGAAGTCCCGCAAATGCACGGTCGCTGCCACACCGAGTTTTTTCATCATGCGGGTTTTGTAGGTGCTGACGGTTTTGTGGCTCAGGTGCATATCATCGGCAATGGCGGTGTTGGTCTTGCCGTGCGCCAGTTGCTCGAAGATGCTCAATTCGCGGTCGGAAAGCTGATCGATCAGGTGCTTTTCGCAGGCAAGCGACGAACCCGGATCCGGCAATGCGGAAAAGTACGAATAGCCGGACATGACCGCCTGAACGGCCTTTCGCAACTGCTCGATCGGCTGATTTTTGCATACGTAGCCCATGGCCCCGTGACTCAGGCAGCGGCTCTGATAGTGCAGCGGTTCCTGAGACGAAAAGACCAGGACACGGCAGCCAAAATTGCCGGCATTGATCCGGCTCAGCACTTCAAGTCCATCGAGGAAAGGCAAACGCAGATCGAGCACTACCAACTGAGGTCGGTGCTCGCGGATCAGCGACAGGACTTCATTGCCGTTCGATGTCTCGTAAATCACCGTAAAGCGTTCGGCCTCGAGCGTCATTCTGACAGCGGTACGCACAACCGGATGATCGTCGACGATCAACGCTTTCCTCATGACCTCTCCCGTTGTTGGAACATTGGATTGCTGCGGATGACTGTTGCACGGGAGTCGGGGCGAATCTACCTGTCAGATCTGACAGTTGCGACAACGGGTTATTTATGCTCAGGCGCGGCGCTGCAAGGTTGAGGCTTTATTCCAGGCATTCGAGGCGGTCTCCCGCTGGGCATCTGCCAGCGCCATCAGATGCTCTATCACGCCAATATTGGGCAATGCGGCATGGCTGATCTGCACATTTTCCTGGGCGAAGCCGGACGCAGACTGAAGCGGTGCCGAGGGCTCGTTGTAGATCAGCGCATGACGCACATGCGGGTTATCGAGGAAAAAACCCAGCAGATCCAGTGAGCCCGCCGCCAACTCGGCATTGATGACAACCGCATCGAACGGTTCACAGCCGTATTCCACCAGCGTCAGCAACTCGACAAGACTCTGAGCCGGAGCGACGCGGTAGTAGCCGAGGTGATTGAACAAGCGCTCGATTTTCATCCGGTGAAAATGCTGTGGGTCGGCAATCAGAATACGCAGGGATTTGTTGATCATCATCGATCTCCCGAGAGTAACGGTTTCAGGGAGTGGCAAGCCTACGCAAGGCCCGGGAAGTGTTCTGTAGGATCTTTCCTAAAAAAGCCGGTCATTCATCCGTGAGCGAAACCTCGTTGCGCCGCTGCAACCAATGCAGCAAATCGTCGCCGGACATCGGCCATGCGTACCAGTAACCCTGCCCTTGCGTGCAGCCCAGCGCCATTAACTCGCGACGCTGCGCATCGGTCTCGATGCCCTCGATCACCACCGTCATGCCGAGGGTTTCGCCCAGCGCCAGCGTGCTGCTGATTGCCGCTTTGCAGCGTGGTTCGTGTTCGAGGTTACGAATGAAATCGGCGTCGAGCTTGATCTCGTTGAAAGGCAACTGACACAAGCGCTGCAACGATGAAAACCCGGCACCGAAGTCATCGATCGACAACCGGCAGCCCATCATGCGCAGCCGCACAAGACTTTCCATGCTGGTCGCCGGAGCCTCAAGCAAACCGCTTTCAGTCAGCTCGAAGGTCAAGCTAGAACCGCTGGTGCGATGGCGCGCCAACAGGCCTTTGAGGGTGGACGTCAGTTGCGCATTGGCCAGTTGCACCGCTTGCAGGTTGAACGCCATGTTCAGCGCAAATCCCTGCGCGCGGGCGTTGCGCTGCACGATCAACGCCTGATCCAGTTGTGCAAAGAGCATTTCGTCGAGCAGCCCGCAACGCTCAAGAACCGGCATGAACAGCGCGGGCGAAATGACTCCGCGCGTCGGGTGCAGCCAGCGGCACAGCACTTCAACGCCACAGACTTCCCCGGTTTGCAGGTTGAACTTGGGTTGATACCAGGCATGCAACTGCCCCTCGGCCAGCGCTCGCCGAACTGACGACTCACTGGCCAGCGCCACGCAGCCGACTGATTGCGGCTGGCTGACCGGGCGCTCGATGAACTTGTGCAGCAACTCGGCCAGCACTTGCGAATGCAAAGGCTTGCCGACGTCACCCAGCAGCTCAAGCCCAAGCAAAGCGACCATCTGATGCACTGCCCGCCGCAAGTCCGCTGACAGCGAACTGCTGATGATCACCGACTTGACCTGCCCCGACGCGCCAACGCGCTGGAGAAACTCCAGACCGTCCATGCCCTCCATCTGCAAATCGCACAAGGCGATATCAACCGTACCAATCGTGTCCAGTAGCGCCAGCGCCTGAGTGCCGTCACTGGCCTCGAAGACCTGGTCACAGCCCAGCGTTTGCAGCATGTTGACCGCAACGGAGCGCTGGAAAGCATGGTCTTCAAGCACCAGGACACGGAGCGGCAGGCTAGGCATGGACGTTGACTCTTTGGTTGATCGGGTGGGATGAGTGTCCGCGAATACGGAAGGCAAATCGTTAGGAAAAGTCCCAACGTTTGTGGGAAATTTCCTAAGCATCGAGTTGCTCCAGCAAGGGGCTCAGCGTTTGCCGATCCGCTGTACGAATCAGGCTCAACTGGCGGCGATGAGTGGCATAAATGATCTCGGCCTGCGGCTGCCCACGTCGCGCGTCGTGAATCACCCCGTGGCGAATCTGCGGATTACTCTGGAAAAAACGCACTGGATCGATGCCCGCCGCAACCAACAGTTCTCCGTTAATGATCATCAGGTCGAATTGCTCGAACGGGTCAGACGAATAATGAGTCAACGCCAGTAGCTCACGCAGCGAGCGCGCAGTCGTGAAGGCGCGATATCCCAATTCACCGAGGGATTTTTCGATTCGCAGGCGCAGAACGTTCTGTTCTTCGGCAATCAGGATTCGCAGGCATTTGTAGGACATGGTTTTTCGCAAATGGCATCGCACGCAAGGGACGCGGATCAATAGGCAACCACGCTAACCAAAACCTCTGGCCACCTATGTAGGACAAGTCTGAAAAACGGGCACGAAGCTCGTAAAGACTTACAACAACGCCACACCGGGATGACCCGATGTGGCGTTTTTTCTGACTAAAGTCCTACCAGAGGTAGCGATAACCCAGGCTCACCCCGAACGGTTGCTCGATGTCATTGCCCTTGGCGTATTCGGCATCCAGCGAGATTTTGCTTTTCTCGGTGACTTGCAACACACCGCCGAAACCCAGCTCCATGCGGTTGCCCGGCAGCTCGGAGTCGAACTTGTTGCCGTTGACCCGAACCTTGCTGTTGCCCGCATGTTCGGTGATCCACGAGGCCTTGACGTAAGGTTGCGCCTGCATGCCGTTGTTCAGCGTCAACTGGCGACCGAACAATGAACCGATGCGGCTTTGCACCGAATCGAGATCATCAGCCTTGACCCGCAAACCGTTGCTGGCGGTGTAGTTCGCCCCTTGCATACGGGTTGCGGTGAGTTCCAGTTGCGGCTCGACGAACCAGCCGTCCTTGAGCTTTATGCGTTTGCCAACCTCGACGTCTGCACCGATACCGTTGGTGCTGTAGGAACCTTTTACCGCCTGCCCCAGATTGGTCGGGGTCTTGATGTCGTTATCGAAACGGCTGTACTTCAAAACGCTGTCGACATACACGCCGTTGTCATTCAGGTAAGTGGCATAGACACCGAACATCCGGCTGTCGATTTCGCCCGAGGCGCCCTCACCGAAATCCAGATCGGAACGCGCCGTGCCCAACATGCCACCGACGTAGACCTTGCCGCTGTCGAGGGCGAAAGCCTTGTCGGCACCGATCTCCAGACCGGTGATGTCCTGGGTATAGGCACGGCTGGATTGTTCGCTGACATCGAAGCGCTTGCCGATGGCCCGGGTCCAGATTCCGCCGTCGTCCTTGCCCATGCGCAATTCGCCGAGGCGCTTGACCAGGGCGTTCATTTGCGCGTTCCACAGACCAGCGCCCGCGGTGTGTGCGGCGATGGCGGCGTTGGCGCCTTTCGACAGGTTTTCCGGAGTGGGGTCGACTGGACGTGGCGGGATAACCGGGTCGACCGGTTTTATTGGCTCAACCGGAGTGACTGGATCGACCGGTGTGACTGGATCGACCGGTGTGACTGGGTCCACGGGTTTGACCGGATCAACCGGAATACTGCCGGCACTGCCCAGTACCCAGTCATCACCCTGCTGACTCAAGGTGTAGCGGAACGCGCCGGCATCGACATGGCCGCCGTACAGGGCGAATTTCGCATCACCACCGTTGGTGTCCACCAACACCAGCCGACCGTCCGACGTGGTCGGCTCGCGCCCCGAATCACCGACAACCAAAGTGTGGTTGCCGCTGGCCAGGCCGGCGCCTTGAACGACCAGCAAATCGTCATGTTGACCCGCGATATCGGTGTTCATCAAGACACTGCCATTGCCGGACAACGCATTGACGGTGAAGGTCTTGAAGCTGCCATCAGTGCTCGGCACAAAGGCCAGACGCCCGCCGTTGAGGGTCAGCGAGTCAACGGTTTTCACGCCGTTTTCCATGACGTTGACCGTGCCGCCGGACTCCACCACCAGACCGTTGGCCTGTGCGCCGGTGTAGAGATTGACCTGGCCGCCATTGCTGACCGTGCTGTTGTTGGCGGTGCCGGTGTCGTAGACGCTTTGGGTCCCGCCCAGAATCTGAGTGCCATTGGCCACCGCGCCGCCCAGCGTGCCACGGCGAATGGTTTGCTCGCCTCCGGTGGCAATTACGCTACCGTTGGCCGTCGCCATGTTGCTCAGGTTCTGCACACCACCATCGGCAATCTGCGTGTCATTGGCTCGGGCCATGATGTCCAGAGTCTGCACACTGCCGGCATTGATCAGAGTGCGGTTGGCCGTGGAATTGGTCACCGTTTGCTGACTGGCATTGAGTACGGTGTCGTAAGTCATGCCGCTGGTACCGACTGTTTGAGTGCCTCCCGCGTTAACCACCGTACCGTAACTGACGCCGCTGGAGACATTCTGCGTTGCGCCCTCGACCTGAGTGTCGTAACTCACGCCATCGCGAAACACGTTCTGCGAACCAGTGCCGCTGACGGTAGTGCGATGAGTTGTGCCGTTGGTACCGACCACTTGTATGCCCGTCGTGACGCTTTCGTCATACACCACTGCCCCGCTATTCACCGCAGCGGTATAGGCACTCGCGTGCAACGGCACGAGCAAGGCAACTGCGATGGCAATGGGCGTTCGGCGAAATGAAGGGGCAATGGCTTTCATGGATAGCACCTCAAGTGTGCCATTCCTGGCACCTGCATTTTCGGACTGAGCCCGAACCGCAGACATCAGGGGTTCGCACTCGGGAGGCAGGTAATTTAGGAAATCGAGGAGACTTTTTGAGTAGGACTTTTCCCTATCTTTGTAGGAAATTTCCCAAGCGATACGGTCAGGCTTGACCGCTCACCAACACTGGAAAAGCGAGCCCGTTGCAGGCTCGCCCAATGGTCATCAGCTGCGGGAACCGACCACCGATGAACCGTAGGAAATGATCACTTCCACTCGACGGTTGAGCTGACGCGAGCGCGCATTGCCGTTGTCAGCAATCGGGAACTCCTTGCCGTAACCCTTGGTGATCAAGCGCTCAAGGCCAATGCCCATTTGTTGCAACGCACGGGCCACCGAGTCGGCACGACGCTCCGACAGCGACTGATTGTAGGCATCGCCGCCGACATCATCGGTGAAGCCTTCAATGCGCACTTTGCGCTCGGGATTGGCGCTCAGGTACTGGGCCAGTTGTTCGAAGTTGCGCTGGCTGCCGTACTTGAGGTCGGACTTGCCGGTGTCGAACAGCACATCGCCGAAGGTCACGACTTCACCACGCTCGGTTTTCTGCGCTTTCATCGCTTGCAGCGCTTTCAATTGTTGGGTGCGCACGTCGAGTTGCACCTGGGTGCGCTCGGCGTCGATTTTCTTCAACCCGGCCTCAGCCTGACGACCAGTGATGGTCTGCTCGGCAAGGGCGATTTTCTGGCTGGCGAGGTAGGCCAACTGATCGATACCCGGCGCCTTGCGATCCTTCAGCGAAGCCTGATCAGCCTTGTTCAGCGCACTGAAAGCATCCTTGGTTTCGATGGCCGCCAAAGTGCTCGACTCCGGCTTCTGTTGCAGCGTTGCAAACTGCGAGCGAGCTTGCAGCAGTTGCGGGTTTTCCGGTGGCGTGGCGCAACCCGCAAGCATCACGGCGAACAGCGAAACGACTGGCAATAATTTGAAATTCGGCATGGACTGTCCTTATTGAGCGTTGGCTGGCGGATTGAAGCCAGTGGTCGGGTCTTGCAGCATTTCCTGCTTCAGAACCTGGATGCCACTGCGGGCGTCGGTCAGCTGTTTCTGCAATTTGACGGCTTGCGCCTTGCGTTCGGCGAGGTTGGCGTCCGACTCGATCTGTTCAGCCAGGACACGCGCCTGAACGTAATTACGTTCCCCCATGGCGCGTTCCATCAGAAACATCTTGTCCTGAGCGGCTTTCATTTCCAGCGGCGCGTATTGCGTCGCCTCGGCAGCGACGGCGCGGTTGACGGCGTCTCGGGACAGGCTGATCTGCTGATCGGGGGCCGGCGCACTGGCGCAGGCACTCAAGGCCCCGGCCATGACCAACAGACACGCCGATACGCGTACACGCGAAGACACACGTTTTATAGTCATCTACTACTCCTAACAATGAAGTCCGGGCCCGGTCGTTATTGATCTATAGGCACGGACGGGTTGCGCTCAAACAAGTCGTTAATTCAGTAGTCATCCATGATGAAAATCCCCGTGGCGGTATTGCGCCGCGAAGTGAAAACGCTGGAAAAGTGTCTGCTACCAAAGCGCGCAATTCGTTAGGACACGTCTCAATTTTCAGAAATATTCAGTAGTAATTGATGGTGAAGGTCGCCGTGGCGTTGGCGGGGCCGGCAGTGATGCTGTCCTCGGTCTGGATGTAGCGGGCCTTCAGCGGGATGGTGTAACTGGCGCCTTCCACGGCTCGCGGAGTGATGCCGCTGGCACGCAAGGTTGCCAATGGCAACGGTGTGCCATTGCTGTCGGCGACTTGCAGGCCGATGCCGGTCGCCGCCGGGGTTTCGCCGGGGGCGCTGGGGTTCAGGCTCATGATCCCGAGGTTGGGGGTGATCGCCGTGCGGGTTGGATCGAGGCGGACTTGCAGCACGTTGTTTTTGCGTGAGTCGAGGTTATTGCTGGTGCCATCACTCAACCAGCGCGGGCCGGTGGTCTGGTAATAACCGTTGAACGCCGGGCAATTGTTCAGAGCAATGGAGAAATCCTTCCATGCGGTGAAAGTGTTCTTGCCCGAAAACTCGTTGGTCATGTGAGTGCCCATCGGCACCGCGACGTCAGGGGTCTGGCAGGTGCGTGAGACGATGTTGATGCTGCCGGAGAAATTCACGCGACTAAGATCGATGATATTGCTCGTAACGAGTTTCAGATCCGCTGTCGGCAATTGCGCCCCTTGAATCGTCCCGGGTGACACCTCGCCGATCTTGATTAATGACATGTCGAAGGCGAGCGTCGGTTGAACTGTCACTACACAGACATTCGTACCCGACCCACAGTTGGTGCTATTGGTTGAGGCAGGCAGTGCGGTGCCGGAGTACCAGAGCGCAACGCCAATGCCAGGCACCCCGCTCTGATAGACATTCCCGCCATAGGGGGTCCCGACCCAAGAAGACAGCGGTAAAGGCTTGACTGGTAGCCCGCGGCGGTATTCAAGGTTATATAAACCGGCAGAACACGACACCCGTACAAAAGTCGCCGCCTGGAACGTCTGCCGATAAATTTCCGCACCCAACGGTACATCGCGCCCCACCGTCAGATTGCCGCCCAGCAGGGGCTGCGTTCTGACCATGGTTGATGTCCCGTCAATGAAGTTGCAGTCAGCCAGTGCCGCGCCCGCCATCAACGTCAGCCCGGCCACTGCCAGACCCGATTTGAACAATCCGGTGGTCTTCATCACTTGTACTCCTGTGCGCTGTTCACAGAAGCAACGCGATTATCTGTTTGAGCGACCGAGCACACTGCATCCACTTGCTGCAGTTGCTTGCCTGCGCTTTTCACTGACGGCAATGGCAATGCGCATTGCTGACCGGCCTGAGTGCCCCAACTGATCAACAGTCGGCGCGCGTTGTCCTTGACCCGGGCGTAGAGCTGACCGCCCTGCCCGACCACACCGACCGACACGCCACGGTCATCGACCACACTGGCGCCGAACGGCAGGCTGCTGCCATCGGCCAAGGTGACGTTGAGCAACAACGCCTGACCGTTTTGCGTACCGTATTTGAGCGCCACCACGGCGCCTGCACGCGGCGCGACTTGCTGGCTGGTTTCGCTCAATTCGACGTTCATGTCGGTGCCCAGCGGATCAATCGCCACTTCGTTCAGTTCATACGGGCGCAAGTACGGCACCACCGCGTTGCCACGCTTGTCGAGGCGCAGCCCGGGGAAGCCGACCACTTTCGCGCCCTCGGCCCCTTCAGCGGTGATCACCGCCATGGTTTCGCCGCGATACGGGGTCAACGTCACGCCATTCGGGTGCGCGACCACGCTGCCGCTGGCATTCAGCGAAAGGCTGTCGTAACCCTCGCCACGACTGACGGTGGCACCGACAATGGCTTTGGGGCCGATGTACTGGCCGTTGACCGAGGTGCTGTTGGCGCGAGTTGCGCCGTCATGGCCGGCCGTCACGCCATAGTTGTACTGACGGTCTTCACCGGCAGTGCCGCTGAGCGTCGCTTGCTCGCTGTAAGTACCCTCGGTGTCACGGATGACCCGCGCCGACAGTTGCGGACGATTGACCGTGGAGCCGAACTCCAGCGGCATGCTCACGGTGAACAGCAGGCTGGTGTCCATCTCGCCCATGCCCATGCGCGCACGGTTGGCGCTGACGCCATAACTGACCGAGCCGTGCTGCTTGTTGTAGCTGAACTGGTACTGCACATCGCGACCCGGCAGGTTCCAGTAGTTCTGGGTGAAACCGTTGAACGCCACCTGACCCCAGTCGCCCATGCTCTGGTTGGCGGTCAGCGACAAACGACTGCGCGGACGCCCGTAAAGGCTGGTGTCCAGACCATTGCGCTCGGCATCGAGCAACTGCACGGCGTTGCTGAAATCCAGGTAGTTTTCCGTGGAAAAACGAGTGGCCGCCACGGCAAAGTTACTGCCGGTGCTGAGAATGTTTTTGCTGTAGCTCAAACGCGCACTCTGGCCGCTGGCGGTGCCGCTCTTGAGGTCGGTCTGCGCGTGAGTGACGTCCACCGCCATCGCCCCGACCGGCGTGCTGAACGCCAGACCACCGAGCGCCGCACGATAGTCGTCGCTGAGTTGCGAGCCGCCGTAACCGGTGAAAATATTGCTTAAGCCACGCTGATAGGTGCCCTGAAAAAGCTTCGCCTGGCTGTCGATGTAATTGTTGCGGGTTTCACCGGCCGTCACGCTGAAACGCGAGGTGCCCGGACGCAGCAATTGCGCGGTCGAGGCAAACGGCACGATGAACGACTGTTCGCTGCCGTCAGCTTCGTAGACGGTCACGTCGAGGTCGCCGCCATAACCGGTCGAATACAGGTCATCGATCACGAAAGCGCCCGGCGCCACCGTGGTTTCATACAGCAGATTGCCGGCCTGACGCACGGCCACTCGCGCACTGGTGCGGGCGATGCCACGGATCACCGGCGCATAGCCGCGCTGGGAATCCGGCAGCATGCGATCGTCAGTGCCCAGTTGCACACCGCGATAGGCCATGGTGTCGAAAATCTCGCCACTGGTATTGGCTTCGCCCACGGTCAACTGGCTCTTGAGCGAGGTGACATCGCGCTGGGCGTAGGTGTTGAGCACCTGATAATCCTGACCGTTGAACTTGTCCCAACTGACCGAGCCGTTGTGGCGCAGACGCCAGTCGCCAATGTTCAAACCGGCATTCAGGCCCAGATAAGCCGAGTCGTAGTTACCGGTGTCGGTCTTGTTGTGATTGGCGTTGAAGTTGTAGCTCAGGGTCCCGGCGGTCACGCCGCGATCCCACAATTCAGGGCTGACATAACCACGCGCATCGCGGCGCAGGGCAACCTGCGGAATGCTGATGTCGAGTTGCTGATTGGACGGCGAAAACGTCGCGCTCGCGCCTTCGATCAACTGCGCGATATCCAGGCACGATGCTCCGCTTTCCACGCTCGCCATGGCTTCAGCGGACAACCGTCGAAAATCCACACCGACCAATTCCAGTACGCCACGGCTGAAACACACCGTCGGGTGGCTGCCATCGGCTTCGGCATTGATGCGGATGTCCTGGCGCGTCATCAGTTTGCCGTTGACCGCGATGTCGGCGCGGTACTCGCCCGGCAACACCGGGTTGCCCTGCTGATAGGCTGCGAGGTCGAGACTGCGCGAATCCTCGGGCAGAAAGGCGTCGTTGAACTGCACGTCTTCGGCCCATGCCTGGGTGGCGAACGCGCCTGAAACCCCGGCCAGCGTCTGGAGAACCAGAGCGGTCAGCGGATTCAGGGCAAAGCGAGGGCGAGCCTGCGGGCGCGTCCCCAGGCGTGGAAGAGTTTTCATAGGTTACTCGTGCGCTAAAACGTTCGCGGAAAGATCAGGGCTTGAGCGGTTGCTTGACCGGCACCAGAGCGCCGTAGTCGTTGATGGCGTTGAACTCGACCTGCGCCGCTGCACCGGGCATCGACTTGAGTGCAGGCAAGGCAAAGGTCTTGGTTTCACCCGGACCGACCATGCCGTTCTCACTGTCAAAACGCTGCGTGCCAACGGTCAGGGCCAGTTCGACCTGGGACATGTGAAACGCGCTCGGATTGAAGGCTTGCAGAGCGAAACCCTTGTCCGCCGGCACGACTTTCCATTGCACCTGCTGCATCGCCTCGTTGGGATTACCCGGCAGACCATCAGGACGGTAGAAAATCTTGATCCGCGAACGGAAAGCCATTTGCAGCACGTTCAGATCCGTCGGACCTTCAGCCTTCGGCGGAATTTCCAGGACGTTGAGCCAGAACACCGATTCCTTGTTGGCCGGCAACGCTGCGCCAGTGAACATCAGGCGCAGGCTCTGGCCTTTGCTCGGGTCGATACGCGACACCGGCGGCGACAGCACAAACGGCGATTTGGAGCTGGTCGGACTCGACTGCATATCACCGCTGTCGACCCACGATTGCACCAGCACTGGACGCGCGCCGTTGTTGTTCAATTTGACGGTGACTTCTTTCTGACTCGCCGGATACACCAGACGCGTCCCGGTGATCACCACACCGGCCTTGGCTTGCGAATACATCAGCATGGACAGCATCAACACTGCGCTGATTCGAAACAGACTTGCATAACGCATGACGCACCTCATTTGCCGCACGCTGACGCGCCCTGCCCCCCTGGGTCGGGGCGCGTCAGAGAGCTATCGGCTTACTGGTAGTCGACGTTGTAGGTCACGGAACTGACCACAGTGCCCGGCGTGGTAGCGCCAGTTGCGAAGTACTGCACGGCGTACGGCATGTTGGCCGCGCCAGTGCCGTCGATGGTGTTGCGAGTGGTGTTGGCGATCTGGTTGGTGTTACCCGCCTGAATCACTGCGCCGCCCTGCTGGTCAACCAGTTGCAGTTGCACGTTGTTCGCCGTGCCGGACATGTTGTTGAGGTTGCCGCTGACCGGGTCAACGGTCGAACCGGAGTTGAAGAACGCCGCAGCGGTGGTGGCGGTGCCAACGCAGTTGCTCAACTGGATGTTGAAACCGGTCTGGCCTTCAACCTGGCCAGCGGTGGTCAGCAGGCCGGTGGAGATGGTTGGCAGAGTCACGGTCGCGACCGCCGGCGAAATCACGCCGTCAACGGCGATGGTGCAGGTCTGGTTGACCAGCTCGCCATTGAAATTGATGGTGCCGTCAGCGGCGTTGGCGAATTGGGCGCCAGAGGCGGCAACCATTACAGCGATGGCGAGAGCTTTGCGATTCATGGGACAACTCCAAAAGTAAGATACAAACCCGTCGCGTAAGTCTGGATGGTTGTCCGGCGCGGAATGCGTCGTGAGTTACAAGCCATCTGCTTGGGCAACGAAGTAATCTTGATCCTTTGGAGGGGGCGTTCCCGTAGGCGCTTTCCTTGCGCCGTGTAGGACAATTCCTAGCGATTTTGCCGAGAGTTACTTAAGCAAGCAGCGGTTCGAGCTGTTCAGCCAGGCGTTCCATGGCTTGCTGCAAGGCATCGACGGACTCGATCAGGCGTGTCGAATCCAGCCCGTTGCAGGCTGACTCGAGATTTTCGCAAGCGCTGATCAACGCGCTGGCCCTGATGATCCGCGCCCCACCCTTCACCCGGTGTGCCAGATCTGCCAGGCCGGGCAAATCGTTCTTGGTGAACAGGCGCATCAGTCGCGCCATGTCTTCGTCATTGCTACTGGCCAGATCACCGAGCAGGCTTTTGATCGAAGCACGGTCGCCACGGGTCAATTGCTCAAGACTGGTCAGATCAATCTCATCGGACTCCGGTGTATTCAATGGCTTGTCAGTCTGCGTCGGGGCTTGCGGCACCACCTGCGCCAGACGTGCATTCAAGTCTTTGAGGCTGATTGGTTTGAACAGGCAATCGTCCATCCCGGCCACCCGACAGCGGGTGACTTCTTCCGGCTGAGCATTGGCGGTGAAGCCGAGAATCAGCCCCGGCGTCAGCCCGCGAGTGGTTTCTTCCTCTCGAATGGCGCGGGCCAGTTGGTAGCCGTTCATGATTGGCATGTTGCAGTCGGTGATGACCACATCAAACACTTCGTTGCGCCAGGCGCGCAAACCGTGGGCGCCGTCCTCGGCATCCTTGACGCGATGCCCGAGGTAGCTCAGTTGTTGCGAGAGCAACAGGCGATTGGCCGGATAGTCGTCGATCACCAGAATGTTCAGCACATGGCCGGGCATGCTCGGTTCGACGGTCTCTGCCGGTAATTCGGTCAGGGGTTGCAGGGTCGGCAAGGCCAGTTGCACTTCGATCTGTGTGCCTTGGCCGAGAGTGCTGCTCAGGCTCAGGCGCCCGCCCATCATTTCGCACAACGTGCGGCTGATCACCAGCCCGAGGCCGGAACCGCTGCGCGCTGATTGCGTATTGTTGCTGGCCTGAGTGAAGGGGCTGAACAGGCGTTGTTGATCTTCTTCGCTGATACCGTTGCCAGTGTCTTCGACTCGCAGGCATACGCTCAGGCGTTCGTCGTCCTGGCCCGGCTCGACCTTGATGCTGACGCGCACCCGCCCGGCTTCGGTGAACTTGATCGCATTGCTCAGCAGGTTCGACAGCACCTGTTTGAAACGCAGCGGATCAATCAGCACATCGCTGTTGGCCGCCGCGTCCAGTTCCAACACCAGACGCAGGTGCTTCTGCCGCGCCAGCCCTTCGAAAATCCGTACCACTGATTCCACCAGCTCGCGCAGATTGGCGCGTTCCGGTGCCAGTGAAAGACGCCCGGATTCGATACGGGCGATGTCGAGAATATCGCCGATCAAATCGAGCAAACCACGTGCAGCACCCGAGGCAACTTCGATGGCAAAGCGATCCATGATGCCCTGATCGGCCTTTTTCATCGCCAGCTCGAGCATGCCGATCACCGCGTTCATTGGCGTGCGGATTTCGTGGCTCATGGTCGCGAGGAATGTGGTCTTGGCGCGGTTGGCATCATCGGCGCCCTCCTTCGCTTCGCGCAATGCTTCGAGCAAGCGCTGGCGTTCGCTGACATCGATCCAGCCGCCGATCATGCCGCTGACTTCGCCGTTGCTGCCGCGATACGGCAACATCCAGTGGTAGATGGTCAAACGGTTGTCGCCCATGCTCAGGCTGCGATCCTGCACCCGTGGCAAGCCTTCGCTCATCACTTGCAGGTAATCATCGTGATAGGCCTGCGCCTCTTCGCCGTTGCTCAGAACGCCTTCGAGCACGGTCTTGCCGATCACTTCATCGCGTTCGACCTTGAACACCTGCAAGTAGCCTTCGTTGCACACCAGCAAGCGCCCTTCGCGGTCGCGCACGTAGATCGGATGCGGCGTGCCATCGATCAATACGCGCATGAATTCCAGCTGATCGTTGAGGGCGATTTCCGCCTGCCGGCGCTTGCGCATCAACATCCGCAGATAGGCAATCCAGCCCAGCGCCACCAACAGCAACACCGCCGCAGCGGCAAAGCCCTGAACAATCGCCGTGCGATTGCGCAACCAGTAACTGTCATCGACCACCACCTCGCTGCGCCAGCGATTGGTCACTTCATCAAGCTCTTCGGGTGGAATGCTCAGCAGGGCTTTTTCGAGGATCGAATACAGCTCAAGTTCGCCCCGCGCCGTGGCGAACGCGACCAGCGCCGACTGGGTGCCGACGGTGCTGGTGATACGCAAGCGGTCGCGGTACTGCCGGGAAATCATATAGCGCGCGGTGATCAGCGAGTTGACCGACGCGTCGGCCTGACCATTGGCAACCAGCGTCATGGCTTGCTGCGCGTTGTCGGCATCGATCAGCGTGATTCGCGGATAGTCATCGACCAGCAGTTCATGCACCGGGTTGCCACGGATCACCGCCAACCGCTTGCCGGCCATATCATCCAGAGTGCCCGGGCTGTCGGCGCCGATCCGGCTGACCAGTACAAACGGCGTGCTCAGATATGGCCGGGTGAAACGCAACGAGCCTTCTCGTTCGGCACTCGGGGTCAGGGTGATCAGCAGATCGGCGCGGCCGCTGCGCATCTGATCGACCATATCCGGCACCGACTCGGCACGCTGCACGTCGAACTTCAGGCCGGTGCGCAACGCGACTTTGGCCAGCACGTCGGCACTGATCCCGCGAAACTCGCCGTCCTGGCCGAAAAACGACAGTGGCAAAAAGCTCTCATCGATGGCCACCCGCAAACGCGGATGCCGGGCCATCCAGCGCTGCTCGCTGGCACTGAAATGCAACGCCTGCTGACCGGGCATGCTCGCACCACCGGCACTCCAGCGGCGCAGGATGGTCATGCGCTCGCCTTGCGGAATACTCGACAGCGCTGCATTGATGATATGCAGCAGCCGCTCGTTGCCACGCGGCATGGAAAACGCGAAATTCTGCGATTCCATTTGCGAGAAATCGGCCAGTTGCACGTTGTTCAGGTAGTTTTTGTTGATCAGATAATTGGCACTGATCGAATCCCCCAGGTAGACATCGGCGTTGCCGAACGCCACAGCACCGATCGCACTCAGGGTCGACGGATAGAGCTGCACATGGGCCTTGGGGTAAAACGCCTTGACCGTCTCTGGTGGCAGGTAGTGATAGAGCATCGCCACCTGCTTGCCGGCCAGGTCCGGGGACAAGTCCTGACTGTCACCGACACGGGTCACAAGGGTGGGAATGTCTTCGGCGTAGGCACTGGATAGCACCAGATCATGATCGGCCGCCTCGAAACCGTTGGAGGTGCCGAGCAGGTCCACTTCACCGCTTTTCAGCGCCTCAAGCACTGCCGAGCGCGAAGCGTAACGGCGGACTTCGATGCGGATGTTCAGCAACTCGCCGAGCAGTTGTGCGTAATCGGCGGTCAGCCCTTCGTAGTCGGTGCCGTTGCTGGTGATGGCGAACGGCGAGTAATCCGGCGCCGATGCACCGAGGCGCAATGTGGCTTTGCTGCGCAGCCAGCTCCAGTCCTGCTCGTCGAGCGAAACGCGGTAATCATCGACGTTCGAACGGCCGAGCACGTGCAGGGTTTCCGCAGGCGCGGCCAGTGCAAGATTGATGGGGCCAACCAGCGTCAGCGCCAGCAGCCAGGTGCGAATGGAAAGGCGCATTCAGATCAGATTGTTGCGCTTGGCGAAATCGGCGAGGTACACCACCGATTTCACGTTGAGCTTTTCAATCAGCCGGGTTTTGTAGGTGCTGATGGTTTTGTTGCTCAGCAGCATTGCGTCACCGATTTCCTTGTTGCTTAGGCCGTTGGACAGCTGTTGCAGAATGGTCAGCTCGCGGTCGGACAGGCTCTGGATCAGCTCCTGCTCGGTGGCATCGACATCCGAACGACGCACAGAGCTGGTCGCCAGATTGGGAAAGTAGGTGTAGCCATCCATGATCGCCTTGATCGCTTTGATCAATTCGTCGATATCGTTGGTCTTGGACAGGTATCCCGCCGCGCCGGCCTTCATGCATCGCATCGAATAAAACAGCGGCGATTGCGAGGTCAGCACGAGGATTTTGCTCTTCAGGCCCAGTGCACCGATGCGACTGATGACTTCCAGTCCGTCGAGTTTGGGCATGGCGATGTCGAGGATGATCAGGTCAGGGGCATATTCACGGGTCATCTGTACCGCATCGGCGCCGTTATCAGCCTCGCCAATGACCTCGAAACCTTCCTGTTTCAGGAGCATTACCACCGATGACCGAATGAACGGATGATCATCTACAACCAATGCTTTAAACATATGAACCCCTAAGAGGCACGCCGGAAACACCCCGAAATGCGAACGTCCATGACATGAAAACAACAGGAATGGCTGACGGTTCGGAGCGCGGTTCAAAAATACACCAGCATGCCCACAGTGTAGGAACTTTCTCAGCCTTTTCCGCCAGGTTTGTGTGAACGATCATGATTGGCCGTCGCAAGTGCTCAACCACTGCAACAAGTCGTGGCCGGACATCGGCCGTGCGAGGAAAAAACCCTGCCCCACTTCACAACCCAGCCCGACCAGAGCGTCCTGCATTGAACGGCTGTTGACGCCTTCAATCACCAATTGCATATCCAGTGAACGAGCCAGCGCCAGGGTGCTGGCGACCATGGCTTGCCAGCACGGCTGATGCTCATGCTGGACCAGTTCGCCATCGAATTTGAGTTGATTGAACGGCAACTGACAAAGCAGATTGAGCGAAGAGAAACCGCTGCCTAAATCGTCAATCGCCAGACCACAACCGAGCAACCTCAGGCGCAACAGGCTTTCCTGAGTACCGGGGGCCATTTCCAGCAGGCCATTCTCGGTCAGTTCGAATTGCAACACCGAACCGGCAAACTCATGTCGCTGCAAGGCGCGTTGAATATGCTCGACCAGATCGTTATTGGCCAGTTGCGAGGCATGCAGGTTGAACGACAAGCTCAGGTGCAAGCCTTGGCGACGGAGGATGCCCAACAGGCAAAGGCCCTGTTCGAGCAATTGCTTGAACATCGGATCGATCAGGTCATACGCCAGCACGGCGGCGAGAAAGTCTCTGGGCAGCAACACACCTTTAGCGGGATGTTCCCAGCGCACCAGCGCCTCGGCACCGGCGACAGCACCGTTGGCGAGAAAAAATTGGGGTTGGAACCACGCCCGAAATTCGCCCAGCGCCAGTCCACGCCGAACTTCGTCTTCGCTGGGCAGTTCGGCTGGCGGCTCAAGCACTTCGAAGCCGGGAACCGGCATTCGGTAGCGGTTCAGCGCTCGATGCAACAGACGTAACTGCACCGGCGGCTGCATGACGCCGAGCAATTGCAGGCCCGACAACGAATTCATTTGAGCCAATGTGCGGTGCAAAGCCGGACGCAATTCACTGCACAGAATCACCGCACGAACCATGCCGGTTTCCCGGGCATAACCGAGAAATTCCAGGCAATCGAGACCCTTGTCGACCAGGTCGCACACCACGATGTCGACCCCGCCGGACAAATGCATCTGCACCAGCGCCTGCTCGCCGTCACTGGCTTGCAGCACTTCGCGAACGCCCAGGCGATGCAGCATCTTGACCATCACGCTGCGCGCAAATCCATGATTTTCCAGTACCAGAACCCGTGGTGAGGTCATTTTCCATCCATCGCTGCGCAGACCCGAGGACCGGCATAGTGACAATGGGAAAGGCACAGGTTTGACAGATTAATCCTGTCGTCGTGTAGGAAAATTCCCAAGAACGACTTTTTCCGATGGTGCTATTCGGTAGTGCTCGGGCTCCAGAACGCCTGCACCACCAGCGCTGAGGTAGAGATTCGCGCCACCAGTGCGTCCAGCTCATCGCCATCGACCGAGGTGGTCGCGAGCGTCGCTTCGATCTCGATTTCATCGGCGCCGAAAGCGTGAACATCGACGTCGCTGGCCGGGTAGTTGCTGCGTTCCAGTTCGGCCTCGAGCAAGGCGAACACGGCTGTTTGCTGCGAGCGTCGGGCGATGACGTAGACGATGTTGGTGACCTCCGCCGAAACCACGTCCAGTGGCTGACGGTTGATGTTGTTGACGATAGGCCGCAGCAAGGTGTTCGCGGCAAGAATGAACAGCGTGCCGAGCACCGCTTCGGCCAGCAGATCGGCCCCGGCGCAGGCGCCGACGGCCGCTGAGGTCCACAGGGTCGCGGCGGTGTTGAGGCCGCGCACGTTGCCCTCTTCACGCATGATCACCCCGGCACCGAGAAAGCCGATGCCGGAGACCACGTAAGCGACGACTCGCACCGCGCCTTCGGCCCCGCCGAGCCGGTTGGCCATGTCGACAAAAATCGCAGCGCCGACGGCGACCAGCACGTTGGTGCGCAGACCGGCCGTGCGTTGCCGGTACTGGCGCTCGAAACCGATCAGCCCACCGAGAAGGAACGCCGCGCTGAGGCTGACCAGGGTGTCGAGCAGCGAGGTCAGGTTGAGGTTGTTGATGGCTTGCATGACAAAAATCCTTGAAAACATACCGTTCCCTGTAGGAGCTGCGGCACGCTGCGATCTTTTGATCTTGATTTAAAGATCAGGATCAAAAGATCGCAGCGTGCCGCAGCTCCTACAGGGGCAGCATTACTGCCAGCCGAACCGGCGGATGTAGAAGCCTTTCACTGCCTGGGTCAGCCCCATGTACGCCAGCAGGATCATTGGCAGGAACACGAAGTACATCGATGGCAGCGCTTGCAGTTTGAAGTAATTCGCCAGCGGCCCCATCGGCAGGAAAATCCCCACGGCCATGATGATTCCGGTCATTACCAGCAACGGTGTCGCCGCGCGGCTTTGCAGGAACGGAATCTTCGGTGTACGGATCATGTGCACGATCAGCGTCTGGGTCAGCAACCCCACCACGAACCAGCCGGACTGGAACAGCGTCTGGTGATCCGGGGTGTTGGCATCAAATACGTACCACATCAAGGCAAACGTTGTGATGTCAAAGATCGAACTGATCGGGCCGAAGAACAGCATGAAACGTCCGACGTCAGCCGGCTGCCAGCGCTGCGGTTGTTTGAGCATCTCTTCATCGACGTTATCGAACGGAATGGCGATCTGCGAAATATCGTAAAGCAGGTTCTGTACCAGCAGATGCATCGGCAGCATTGGCAGGAACGGAATGAACGCACTGGCGACCAGCACCGAGAACACGTTGCCGAAGTTCGAGCTGGCGGTCATCTTGATGTACTTGAGCATGTTGGCGAAGGTCCGGCGCCCTTCAAGCACGCCCTCCTCCAGCACCATCAGGCTCTTTTCCAGCAGGATGATGTCGGCCGCTTCCTTGGCGATATCCACCGCGCTGTCCACCGAAATTCCGATGTCAGCGGTACGCAACGCTGGTGCATCGTTGATGCCGTCACCCATGAAGCCGACCACATGGCCGTTGCCTTTGAGAATGCGCACAATGCGTTCTTTATGCGTTGGCGTCAGTTTGGCGAAGACGTTGGTGTTCTCCACCGCGACCGCCAGTTCGGCATCGCTCATGCGTTCGACATCATTGCCCAGCAGCAGGCCTTGTTGTGCGAGGCCGACTTCGCGGCAGATTTTCGCGGTGACCAGTTCGTTGTCGCCGGTCAGCACTTTTACTGCCACACCATGCGCAGCCAAAGCCTTGAGCGCCGGTGCAGTACTTTCCTTCGGTGGATCGAGAAACGCCACGTAACCGATCAGCGTCAATTCCTGCTCATCCGCCAGGCTGTAGGTGTCGCGACCTTCGGGCATCGAGCGTGCAGCAACCGCCACAACTCGTAAGCCTTCAGCGTTGAATGCTGCGGTGACCTGCCGAATACGGGTCAGCAATTCATCGCTCAAGGCTTCATCGAGTTCGCCATGACGTACACGGGTGCACACCGCCAGCACTTCTTCCACGGCGCCTTTGCAGATCAACTGATGTGGCTGGCCGCTGCCTTCGACCACCACCGACATGCGCCGACGATTGAAGTCGAACGGGATCTCATCGACCTTGCGAAACGCGGTGCCGACCTTCAGTTCACGGTGAACTTCCACGTGTTCCAGCACCGCCACGTCCAGCAGGTTTTTCAGGCCGGTCTGGTAGTAGCTGTTGAGGTAGGCCATTTCCAGCACGTCATCGGAGTCTTGACCCCAGACGTCGACATTGCGCGCCAGGAAAATCTTGTCCTGCGTCAGGGTGCCGGTCTTGTCGGTGCACAGCACATCCATCGCGCCGAAGTTCTGGATCGCATCGAGGCGTTTGACGATGACTTTTTTGCGCGACAGGAATACCGCGCCTTTGGCCAATGTCGAGGTGACGATCATCGGCAGCATTTCCGGAGTCAGGCCGACAGCAATCGACAGTGCGAACAGCAGTGCTTCGGTCCAGTCACCTTTGGTGAAGCCGTTGATGAACAGCACCAGCGGCGCCATGACGAACATGAAACGGATCAACAACCAGCTGACTTTGTTGACGCCCATCTGGAACGAAGTCACCTGGCGGTCGGTAGCCCCGACTCGTTGCGCCAGCGCACCGAAATAAGTGCTGTTGCCAGTGGTGAGAATCACCGCCACCGCCGTGCCCGACACCACGTTGGTGCCCATGAACAGGATGTTGTCCAGTTCCAGCGGGTTGCCGGTGTCGCGATCCGCCTGACGCGGAAACTTCTCTACCGGCATCGATTCACCGGTCATCGCCGCTTGGCTGACGAACAGGTCCTTGGCGCTCAACACCCGGCAATCGGCGGGAATCATGTCACCGGCCGACAGCACGATCAGGTCCCCCGGCACCAGCAGTTTGATCGCCAGTTCGGTACGCGGCGCATCCCGGCGCATAACCGTGGCGGTGTTGCTGACCATGGCTTTCAGCGCATCGGCAGCCTTGTTCGATTTGCTTTCCTGCCAGAAGCGCAACAGCGTCGAGAGCACCACCATCGAGAAAATCACGGTGGCGGCTTTCAGGTCTTCAGTCAGCCACGAGATCACCGCCAACAGGGTCAGCAGCAGGTTGAACGGGTTTTTGTAGCAGTGCCACAGGTGAGTCCACCATGGCAGCGGTTGTTCATGCTCGACTTCGTTGAGGCCGTATTGCGCACGCAGCGCATCGACTTCGAAATCGGTCAGGCCATCGGTGTGGGTCCCAAGATTGGTCAACAGCAAACCGCTGTCGCAATGGGCGGCATCGACCAAAGTGTTGGCCAGGGTGGGCGGCACTTCACGGCTGACCGTGGTGTCGGTGATGGATTCCAGCAGCGCCAGGCGACGGAAGTGTCGGGCGATGTGGCGGGTCCGCAGAAAACCTGCGAAGAATTCCTTTAGCGTAAGTTTCATGGCTGTTGCCCCTATGGTCAGCCGGGAAACCGTCAAGCAGGTACGACCGCGCCTCGTGCACCGAAAAAAACGGCACGGCAAGGCTTGGCGCGCCGGTCAGAAAAGACAGGCGTGTCGATAGGGCTGCGATCACGACGAAAAGTCGAAACCACGCTCTTTCAGTGTCGAAGAGAAGGACGTCGAGACATGACCTGACAGGCCATGCACGGGATGCCGCTGCTCGCTTTTACGGCGAGACAACGGCAGAGAAAGGCTGCGCGTTATCTTGCCGAGAATCCGCCGGTTATCGAGACCGGCCGACAACTGTCACTCGAACAAGTACCCACTGTGGGTCTCCGCTATTGATGAAAACGCGCGAAGCTTACGCCCCGATGTATTGAGAGTAAACCCGTAACTATATGTGTGCCGGGCAAATGCCGGGTTCTTCAGGAAGGGTTCAGGAATCAGAATTTGTGGCGGTCTCAGGGGCCCCATCGCTAGCAGGCTAGCTCCCACAGAGCATCTTCAGTGAACACAGCTTTTGTGTCAGATGAGAATCCAGTGTGGGAGCTAGCTGCTCCCACAAAGCATCTTCGGTGAACACAGCTTTTGTGTCAGATGAGGATCCAGTGTGGGAGCTAGCTGCTCCCACAAAGCATCTTTGGTGAACACAGCTTTTGTGTCAGATGAGGATCCAGTGTGGGAGCTAGCCTGCTAGCGATTGCGGTGTATCAGGCAATACAGAATCAGCTGGCAGTCGCCAACAACAGATCGGCCATCGAACGGCTGTGCCCACGGTTCTTGCCATGCTCATACAGCGAGCCGGCAATTTCATCGGCGCGGATCGGCAGGACCGACAGCAGCGTGTCGCTCAAACCGTGGCTGGCCTGGCAGAAGCCCTGCATGTAGATGCCGGCCTTGCAGCGCTCGTCGGTGATCAGCTTGTAGTTGCGATCCACTTCGAATTCACCCAGATACTCTTCCAGCGGCGCCAGCAGTTTGCGGTGCATCTGACGCTCGTAACCGGTGGCCAGCACCACGGCGTCGTAAACGCGCACGGTGACTTCGCCAGTGGCGTTGTTGCGCACCGCCAGTTCGATGCCGCGCTCGGTGGCGGTGGCTTTCTCGACAGTGGTCAGGGTACGGAACGCATGACGGGTCACACCGGAAACCTTCTGGCGATAGAAGATCCCGTAGATGCGTTCGATCAGATCGATGTCCACCACCGAATAGTTGGTGTTGTGGTACTCGTTGACCAGACGCTCACGCTCGGCGCTGTTCTGCTGGAACACCAGATCGGTGAACTCCGGCGAGAATACTTCGTTGACGAACGGGCTATCGTCCGCAGGTTTGAGCGCCGAACCGCGCAGAATCATGTCGACTTTTACCGATGGGAACGAATCGTTCAGATCGATAAAGGCTTCCGCCGCGCTCTGCCCGCCGCCAATGATCGCAATGTTCATTGGCTGGTTGTTGACGCACGGCTGCCTGGCCATTTCCGCCAGGTATTGCGAGTGATGGAACACCCGGCCATCGCCCTTCAGCGCCTTGAACGCTTCTGGAATACGCGGTGTGCCACCGGCGCTGACGACCACCGAGCGGGTGGTGCGTACATGTTGATGACCCAACGAATCGCGCGAGATCACCCGCAGCGCTTCAACCTGATGGTTGTGCAGCACCGGCTCGATGGTCAGCACTTCTTCGCCGTAACGACTCTGCTCAGTGAACTGCCCGGCGACCCAGCGCAGGTAGTCGTTGTACTCCATGCGGCACGGGTAAAAGGTGCCGAGGTTGATGAAGTCCACCAGACGACCGTGATATTTGAGGTAATTGACGAACGAGTACGGGCTGGTCGGATTGCGCAGGGTCACCAGATCCTTGAGGAAGGAAATCTGCAACTCGCTCTGCGTCGACAGCGTGTTGCCGTGCCAGCTGTAGTTGGCCTGCTTGTCGAGAAACAATACATCCAGTTCGCCGTGGGTCGGGCCGCGCTCTTGCAGTGCGATGGCCAGTGCCAGGTTCGAAGGGCCGAAACCGACGCCGATCAGGTCGTGAACGATGGGCGATGCAATTGCCTGTGTCATTTCCAGTGTCCTCTGGATGTACCCCCCAACAGCGGGGAAAGGAGAGCCTAAGTGACCTGACCGGCCTTGAGCAGGACAGCAGGTCGTCTGTTGAGTAGGAACGAGGACAATGAAATAAAATTTAACGACGTCGGCTCAATGGGCATCCCATTGTTTGATTCGCAGTCGGCAATGCTTCATCGCATTGACGATGTGTTTTTCCACCAGCGCCTTGGAAATGCCGAGGTGTTCGGCGATCTCCGGGTGTGAGAGGCCTTCGATCTTGCGCAGCAGAAAACTTTCGCGGCACGCCGATGACAGTTCGGCCAGTGCGCGCTGGAGCATCTCCAGTCGCTGACCATGATCGAAGGTGCTGTGGGGGGACGGCGTGAAGTAGCGCTCTTCGTTATCGAGCACGTCCAGCGATTCAACCTGACGCAAGGCGTTGCGGCGGTGATCGTCGATCACCAGATTCAACGCGGTGCGGTAGAGAAAAGCCCGGGGCTGCTCGATCGGCGTTTCGCTGGAACGTTCCAGCACCCGCAAATAGGCGTCATGCACCACATCTTCGGCAACCTGACGGTTGCCGAGCTTGGCGTTCAGGAAACACACCAGCTCGCGATAGTAGTTTTCCAACATGACTCCCGGCCGCAATAAAAGGTGCGGTTTCTGTCCTTGAGCACACTGATTTGCCAGCGCGAAGCGCGGTAGCAAGATAGTGGCAACTTGAGGCGCGTAATTTATAGTAATTCTCATATAGATTTAAAGTAGTGTTTGCCCTTGCCCGATAAATAGTCCTGCCCTATAGCTGTTACTTTGTATTTCCGCGCTTAAATTCCCCCTCGCCTGCATCGTTTACAGGACAGCCCCCCGTGTCTGTCGCGCCCTGCGATAGCGTTCAGCGACCGCACGATTCTGTGTACCGGTTGAATGACGGGCCGAATTTCATTGGCCGGAACCCTGCATGAAACGTCCCCGCCCCGCCCGACGCGCGCTGCTCGTAGTCCTTTGTCTGATTCCTGTTGTCGCTTACGCCGCCTGGCAAATCATGCCGCCAGGCCGGGACAAATTCGCCACCGTGCAAGTCAGTCGTGGCGACATCGAAAGCAGCGTCACGGCGCTGGGCACCCTGCAACCACGGCGTTATGTCGACGTCGGCGCGCAGGCCTCGGGGCAGATCCAGAAAATCCATGTGGAAGTCGGTGACGTGGTCAAGGAAGGCCAGTTGCTGGTCGAGATCGACCCGTCCACGCAAAAAGCCAAGCTCGATGCAGGGCGTTTTTCCATCGAAAACCTCAAGGCGCAGCTTCAAGAGCAACGGGCCCAGCACGAGCTGGCGCAACAGAAATACCAGCGTCAGCAGAATCTCGCCGCCGGCGGTGCCACCCGTGAAGAAGATGTGCAGACCGCTCGCGCAGAATTGAAGGCCACTCAGGCGCGCATCGACATGTTCCAGGCGCAGATACGCCAGGCCGAGGCCAGCCTGCGCAGCGATCAGGCCGAGCTCGGTTACACCCGCATCTACGCGCCCATGGCTGGCACCGTGGTCGCCCTCGATGCCCGCGAAGGCCAGACCCTCAACGCGCAGCAGCAGACACCACTGATTCTGCGCATCGCCAAACTGTCACCGATGACCGTCTGGGCCGAGGTTTCCGAGGCCGACATCGGCCACGTCAAACCGGGCATGACGGCCTATTTCACTACGCTCAGCGGCGGCAGCCGCCGCTGGAGCAGCACCGTGCGGCAGATTCTGCCGGTGCCGCCAAAGCCACTGGATCAAACCAGCCAGGGCGGCGGCAGTCCGGCCAGCAGCAGCAAAAGCGGCAGTGCCCGGGTCGTGCTCTACACCGTGTTGCTCGACGTCGACAATGCCGACAACGCCTTGATGGCCGAGATGACCACCCAGGTGTTCTTCGTCTCCAATCAGGCGAAAGATGTGCTCACTGCCCCGGTCGCCGCGTTGCAGGGCAGCGCCACGGCGAACCTGCAGACCGCCCAAGTGGTGGCGGCCAATGGCAACATTCAGTCCCGCGAAGTCCGCACCGGTATCAGTGATCGGTTGAAGGTGCAGATACTCGAAGGCCTGAACGAAGGCGATCACCTGCTGATCGGCCCCGCCGACGGTAGCGGAGGCTGAATGCAAACGCCTCTGATCGACCTGCAGGACATCCGCAAATCCTACGGCGGCGGCGACGCGCCGCAAGTTCACGTGTTGCGTGGCATCGACCTGTCGATTCACGCCGGGGAGTTCGTGGCGATTGTCGGTGCTTCCGGTTCCGGCAAATCGACGCTGATGAACATCCTCGGTTGCCTCGACCGACCGACGTCGGGCGAGTACCGTTTTGCCGGGGAAAACGTCGCCGCCCTCGACAGCGATGAACTGGCGTGGCTGCGCCGCGAGGCCTTTGGTTTTGTATTCCAGGGCTATCACCTGATTCCATCCGGCTCAGCCCAGGAGAACGTCGAAATGCCGGCGATCTATGCCGGCATGCCTGCCGCCGAGCGTCATGCCCGCGCCGCCGCCCTGCTCGACCGACTCGGGCTGGCATCACGCACCGGCAACCGGCCGCATCAGCTTTCCGGAGGCCAGCAACAACGGGTGTCGATTGCCCGGGCATTGATGAACGGCGGCCATATCATTCTCGCCGACGAACCCACTGGCGCCCTCGATAGTCACAGCGGCAAAGAAGTGATGGCGTTGCTCGATGAACTGGCGAACCAAGGTCATGTGGTGATTCTCATCACCCACGACCGCGAAGTGGCGGCCCGGGCCAAACGCATCATCGAAATCAGCGACGGCCTGATCATCAGCGACAGTGCCCACGACAATCCGCAAGCCCAGACCAGCGCCAGACCCGGAGCCTTGCAGGCAGTCGACCTGCGCAAACGTCTGGCCGAGGGCGCCGAAGCGAGGGGCGCGTGGAAAGGTGAGTTGATCGACGCATTGCAAGCCGCGTGGCGGGTCATGTGGATCAACCGTTTTCGCACTGCCCTGACCCTGCTGGGGATCATCATCGGTGTGGCATCGGTGGTGGTCATGCTCGCTGTCGGTGAAGGCAGCAAACGTCAGGTCATGGCGCAAATGGGCGCTTTCGGCTCCAACATCATTTATCTGGGTGGCGTGCCGCCGCATCCACGGGCGCCCCAGGGCATCGTTACCCTCGACGATCTCGCCGTCCTTGCCACCCTGCCGCTGATCAAGCAGATCATGCCGGTCAACGGTGCCGAAGCCGTGGTGCGTTTCGGCAATGTCGATCACCACAGTTACGTCGGTGGCAACGACACCAGTTTCCCGAAGATTTTCAACTGGCCGGTGGTCGAAGGCAGCTACTTTACTGCTGCCGACGAAGCCGCAGGCGCTGCCGTGGCGGTGATCGGGCACAAGGTGCGGACCAAGTTGCTCAAGGACGTGCCCAACCCTGTCGGTCAATACATTCTGATTGAAAACGTCCCCTTCCAAGTGGTCGGCGTCCTCGCGGAAAAAGGCTCCAGCTCCGGCGACTCCGACAGCGACGACCGCATCGCTATCCCCTACTCCGCCGCCAGTACGCGACTTTTCGGCACCTACAACCCGGAGTACGTGGCCATCGCTGCCGCCGATGCGCGCAAGGTCAAGGAAACCGAGCAGGAAATCGAACGCATGATGCTGCGCCTGCACAACGGCACCAAGGACTTCGAACTGACCAACAACGCCGCGATGATCCAGGCCGAAGCCCGCACACAAAATACCCTGTCGCTGATGCTCGGCTCGATTGCCGCAATCTCGCTGCTGGTGGGCGGCATCGGCGTGATGAACATCATGCTCATGACCGTGCGCGAACGTACCCGCGAAATCGGTATTCGCATGGCGACCGGCGCCCGGCAACGAGACATCCTGCGGCAGTTTCTGACCGAAGCGGTGATGCTCTCGGTGGTCGGCGGCATCGCCGGGATCGCTCTGGCGCTGATCGTCGGTGGCGTGCTGGTGCTCAGCGAAGTGGCTGTGGCGTTTTCCTTGATGGCGGTACTCGGTGCCTTTGGCTGCGCCCTTGTGACCGGTGTTGTCTTCGGCTTCATGCCGGCCCGCAAAGCCGCCCGGCTCGACCCGGTCACGGCCCTTACCAGTGAATGATCGCTCTATGAAACCGCGCCTCAGCCTGTTGACCCTCTGCCTGATGCTCGGCGCCTGCGGTACTCCCGCCCAGCGCCCGGACAGCGACTTGCAGCCTCCCGCCAACTGGCAAGCGCCACACGCTGACAGCCTCGCCCGGAGTAACGTGCAATGGTGGACGCACTTCGCCAGCCCTGAACTGGATCGCTTGATCGAACAGGCGCGTACTGGCAGCTTCGACCTTGCAGCCGCCGTCGCCCGCGTGCAGCAGGCGCAGGCCGGAACCGTGATCGCCGGCGGCTCGCAATTACCGGAGCTCAAGGCCGCACTCAATGCCAATCGGCAAAAACTGCTGCGCGGCAACGGTTATAGCCAACTGGATGCCGACAGCAGCAACAAGGCTGTCGATTACTTCGACGCCAATCTGAATGCCAGTTACGAAATTGACTTCTGGGGCGGCAAACAAGCATCCCGCGACAGCGCGCAATTTGCCTTGCAGGCTAGCGAATTCGACTGTGCAACCGTGGAACTGACATTGCTCGGCAGCGTCGCAGAGACCTACGCACAAACCCTTTCGCTGCGCGAACAAAGTCGTATCGCCGCACTGAATCTGACCAATGCCCGGGATGTCTTGAGGCTGGTACAGACCCGCTTTGACTCAGGCTCGGCCACTGCGCTGGAACTGGCACAGCAGAAAAGCCTGGTGGCCGCGCAACAACGCCAGTTGCCACTGGTGCAGCAACAGGCACGTGATGCGGCTGTCAGTCTCGCGGCGCTGCTTGGTCGTCCGGTGCAGGAGTTGGCGGCAAGCCGTGAATCCTTCGCGCAGTTGCAGTGGCCGGTCATCGATGCAGGCTTGCCCAGTGATCTGCTCAATCGACGCCCCGACATCGCCCGCGCCGAAGCACAACTCGCCGCCGCCCAGGCCGACGTCAAAGTCGCCCGCGCGGCAATGCTGCCAACCGTGATCCTCAGCGCCGACCTCGGTTCGGGATCCGATCGCTTCAGTGATGTGTTGCGCAGCCCTTTCTACAACCTCACGGCCGGGCTGGTGGCCCCCATCTTCAACAACGGCCGCCTGAGCGCCGAGCGCGACAAAGCCACCGCGCGCCAGCAAGAGCTGCTGGAAAACTACCGTGGGGCGATCATCAATGGTTTCGCCGATGTCGAGAAAGCCCTGAACAGTATTCGCGGACTGGATGAACAGCGGCAGTGGCAGACCGAAGAACTCGGCCAGGCACAAACTGCCTTCAACATCGCCCAGAGCCGCTACCAGGCGGGTGCCGAAGATCTGCTGACCGTACTGGAAACCCAGCGCACCCTGTACGCAGCGCAAGATCTGAATGTGCAACTGCGACTGTCCCGATTGCAAGCGAGCATTGCCCTGTATAAGGCACTGGGCGGCGGCTGGCAGATCGCAAGCCGATAAACCAGCGGGCAGCGGCGGTGGGCCAGCCAGTGACCTGCTGGATGTACTGCACCCATCGCCAGCAGGCTGGCTCCCACAAGGTTTGGAGGATAGGCACAACTTTGCGCCACACCACGGACATTGTAGGAGCCAGCCTGCTGGCGATAGCTGTGAGTCTGGCAGAACAGCGCCTGGATGTGACAACCCCATCACCAGCAGGCTGGCTCCCACAAGGTTTGGAGGATGGGCACAACTTTGCGCCACACCTTGGACATTGTAGGAGCCAGCCTGCTGGCGATAGCTGTGGGTCTGGCAGAACAGCGCCTGGATGTGACGGCCCCATCGCCAGCAGGCTGGCTCCCACAAGGTTTGGAGGATAGGCACAACTTTCCGCCACACCACGGACATTGTAGGAGCCAGCCTGCTGGCGATAGCTGTGGGTCTGCCAGAAAAAGGCTGGATGTGACAACCCCATCACCAGCAGGCTGGCTCCCACAGGGCTTGGGGGATGGGCACAACTTTGCGCCGCACCTTGGGACATTGTAGGAGCCAGCCTGCTGGCGATTGAACGATGATGCGGTCTCAAGCCGTCGTCTGTTTGGCCTTCAGATGCCGGGCATACCAAGGTCGTTTCGGCACTTTGCGGAACAGTTCGGTGAGTTTCTTCTCGTCATCGCTGAAGGTGATCCGCAGCGCCAGTTTCATGGTCTCCGGATCCATCTCAACCGACTTGCCCGACTGCAGACCCGGCACGGTACTGCAACCGTGAGTGACCGGCCCCAACCACGGATCATCCACTTCGACCCAACGTCCTGGCGCAAACCACGGCACACCATTCACCTGCAAACGAGTCACCTCTCCCGGATGGAAGCGTTCGTGAGCGCGGAACCAATCTTCCAGACGGTCATCGATCCAGGCATGAAACGCCCAGAATACGGGACTCACATGAGAGGAAAACGGATCGCCAAGGAAGTCATTTTCAGCGGCGTACCAGCGTGCCGAAAAATCCGCCGGGTCGCGGGCAAACGGCACCGGGTGACCGTTGGATGGATCACGCGGCACTGATGCCCAGCGCATGTGCAGCCAATCGTGCAGCCCCAGTTCGACCTCCGAGCCGAACTGGCCCAGAGTCAGTTTCGACAGATAGCGCGGGTCACGGTAACGCGACTCCCAGACCAGGAAGTTGCTGTGATAAGTCTCGGCGGTCTTGATGTCGCTGACCCACTGCGAATACTCGTCATCGTCCTCGGCCACCCAGGTCGGTGGCAGCGAAGTACCGTCATGATTGTCGAAGTAACGGGCGAAACCCTGCCGATCGCGGATCAGTTCCGGCTGCGGCAACGGGAAATGCTGCCACGCTGGCAGATCCTGCATCGTGCGCGCAGTGCCCAGCATGTGCCGGTGCATGAAAAAGAAATCGATCCCCGAGCCATTGCGATCCTTGCGCGGGCCACGGGCATCGCGCTCCTTGTCTCTCGGACCGGGTTGCCAGCCAATACCGCGCAGGGCTCCGCGCTTTTCCTCGGACAAGGTGTGCCACTTGTCCCGTGAGGCGTGCCAAAGCTGATGGAACAATCGATGTTCGGGAGAGATCAGCCAGGCCAGCAGCGTCGGATTGAGGCCGGCGCGTTCACGCGCTTCAGGGAAGACACGCTTGACCGCGATAAAGCGGTTGTCCTGGGATGGCAACATCAAGGGACGATCCAGATTCAACACGCGACCACTGAGGCTGCCGCTGCCAGCGTTGCCGAAACCGCCCCAGACCTCATCCAGCGCCATGCTGAATTCATAGTCAGGCGCACCATCAGCCGCCGTGGTACTGACCAACCGCCAACTCAGTTCGGATACCTTGACGTCGGCAAGATCGGCGAGCACTCGATAACGCGGCTCAAGTGGTGAGCGCAGACGCTCGCCAGTATCAACAAAGCCGATGACACCACGGCCCTTATGGGCGATGTCGAGGAAAACTTCCAGGCCCTCTTTCGGCAACCCGGCGATGCCTGCATCACGGCCTTCGAAACGAATTTGCCAGACGCCACGCAAGGTGTCGGCCAGCCGTTGGCCGGCGGCATCCGCGACATCGAACGACGCCTCACCGGGCGTAATCGTCGGGTCCGGCTTCGTCCATTCACGATGCCCAAAATAAGCTGCAGGCACGGCAGCGCCGGTCAGTGCCAGACCCGCCATGAACCATCGTCGAGAAATCGTCATTGCCTTACCCGTGTCAGCCATGAAGCAGGCTTTATCCAAGCTAGAACGATTGCCGGGGCAGCAAATTTATCGGTTTGGCAAAAGATCGCAGCCTGTATCAGCGTCTACCGGTACCGATCTTTTGCCGGCACGCTAAATTACTGCCCTGCCCAGTCGTTCTTTCCAGATAGCAAAGGCCCTTGTGCCTGCACCTCGACGGCGAACCTGACTGAGATGGCAATGACAAAACCACGTTCGAAAAAGGCTCTTTACATCGGCCTGCCGCTGGCCTTGGCGATCAGCGCCGGCGCAGGCTTTGCGATCTGGGACCACTGGTTCAGAGACAATCCCGGCTATCCGCCCAAAGTCATGAAACAGGCTGACGAGTTGCAGGACCGCATTCTTTCATTCGACAGCCACGTCACCGTTCCGCTTGATTTCGGCACCGCCGGTAACGAAGCCGACAAGGACGGCAGCGGCCAGTTCGATCTGGTCAAGACTGCCCGAGGACGCCTCTCCGGCGCCGCCCTGACGATCTTCGGCTGGCCGGAAATCTGGAACGGCGCCAACGCTCCGCATCGGCCGACCGCAGGCTTCGTCGAAGAAGCCCGGTTCGAACAGGAAGCACGCTACAAGATCATCAGCACGCTGGTGCGCGACTTCCCCAATCAGGTGGCTATTGCCTATACCCCCGCCGACTTCCGCCGCCTCCATGGCGAAGGCAAGTTCGCGATTTTCATGAGCATGCTCAACGCCTATCCGCTGGGCAACGACCTCAACGCTCTCGATAAATGGGCCGCACGCGGCATGCGCATGTTCGGCTTCAGTTACGTCGGCAACAATGACTGGTCCGATTCGTCTCGCCCGCTGCCGTTTTTCAATGACACCCGTGATGCGCTCGGCGGCCTGTCTGACATCGGCAAACAGGCGGTGCACCGTCTCAACGACCTTGGTGTGATCATCGATGTATCGCAGATGTCGACCAAGGCCCTGAAGCAAGTGGCGCAATTGAGCCGCGCGCCGATTGTGGCTTCGCACTCCGCACCCCGGGCGCTGGTGGATATCCCGCGCAACATCAGCGATCAGGAAATGCAACTGATCAAGAACAGTGGCGGCGTGGTGCAAATTGTCGGTTTCCCGACTTACCTGCGCCCGCTGAGCCAGACCACGCAAGACAAACTCAATGCCCTGCGTGCCAAATTTGACCTGCAACCGCTGCAAGGTCTGGAAATGGCGCTGATGCCCGGCGATCCGATCATCACCGTCTGGCCGGAGCAGCGCTTCGGCGAATACGCCAGCCAGCTCTATGGGATCGTCGATCAAGAGCCGAAAGCGAACCTCAAGGACCTGGGCGACGCCATCGACTACGCCGTGAAAAAAATCGGCATCGACCACGTCGGCATCAGCTCCGACTTCAACGATGGCGGCGGCCTGGATGGCTGGAAGGATGTCAGCGAGGCGCGCAACGTCACAGCCGAGCTGATCTCGCGCGGCTACAGCGAGGCCGACATCGCCAAGCTGTGGGGCGGCAACTTTCTCAGAGTCTGGGAGCAAGTGCAGCAATCCTCGAAACCCGTGGCCAGCCACTGATGCCCTTTGCCAGAAGCGAACCGAAGTCATGACCAACCGTCGTTCTTTCCTCAAGCAGGCCGGCATTCTTGCTGCCGGCCTGCCGCTGGGGGCTGCTGTCAACCTGCCCGTGCGCGCCGCCAATTCGCAATCGTCGTACGGGGACAAATGGGCGCAACTGCGCCAGATGTTCGATCAGGATCCGGACTACCTGCACTTCGCCAACTTCCTCGTGACCTCCCATCCGCGTCCGGTGCGCGAAGCCATCGAACGTCATCGCGCCACACTGGATCGCAACCCCGGACGTGCGATGGACTGGGATCTGGGCGAAAGTGAAAAGCGCGAACAGGCCGTGCGCGAATGGGCTGGCCGCTATCTCAAGGCCAAACCGGAGCAGATCGCCCTGACCGGCAGTACCACCGAAGGTCTGGCACTGATTTACGGCGGCATTCATGTGCGCCCTGACCAGGAAATCCTCACCACCGAACACGAGCATTATTCGACCAACTACACCCTCGGCTATCGCCAGCAGAAAGACGGGGTGAAGGTACGCAAGCTCAAGCTGTTCGAGAGCAGCGCCGGGATCTCCGTCGATGAAGTGCTGACCAGCATCGACCGTGGCATCCGCCCCGAAACCCGCGTACTGGGCATGACCTGGGTGCAATCGGGCAGCGGTGTGAAATTGCCGATTGGCGAAATCGGCAAACTGGTAGACCAGCACAACCGTCAGCGCGAGGAAAAGGACCGCATTCTGTATGTGGTCGATGGCGTCCATGGTTTCGGCGTTGAAGACCTCGACTTCCCGGACATGCATTGCGACTTCTTCATCGCAGGTACCCACAAGTGGATGTTCGGCCCACGCGGCACCGGGATCATCTGTGCACGCTCCAGCGAACTCAAGGACGTCACACCGACCATCCCGACCTTCTCCGAAGCCACGACGTTTTCCACCACCATGACACCCGGCGGCTACCACAGTTTTGAGCATCGCTGGGCGCTGGACGAGGCGTTCAAACTGCATCTGGAACTGGGCAAGGCCGAGGTACAGAACCGCATCCACACCCTCAATACCTATGCGAAAAACCGTTTGCTGGAACACCCGTCTATCGAACTGGTAACGCCTCGCAGCGCAGAACTGTCCGCCGGTTTTACTTTTTTCCGGATCAAGGATCGCGACTGTGACCAGGTCGCCACCCAACTGATGGCAGACCGCGTGGTGTGTGATGCGGTGGAGCGCGACGCCGGCCCGGTGATCCGCATCGCGCCCGGTTTGCTGAACAACGAGAACCAAATCGAGCGCTTCATGGCTGTGCTGAACAAACATCTGTGACGCCCCGCTTTCCTTTAAACGAGATGACTCATGAAATCTGATCTGTTGTCCCCAGCCACGGGCGCCAAGGCGCTCAAGGCTCTGGCCCTCGCCGCGTTGATGGCCGGCCTGCTGCCGACCTCTGCCCAGGCCGCGACTCCGCCACCGGCGGGCAAAGTATTCAAGGACTGCAAGGACTGCCCGGAAATGGTGGTCCTGCCGGCAGGCACCTTCACCATGGGCACACCGGATGACGAAGTCGGCCGCGAACCCGATGAAGGACCGTTGCACGACGTGACCTTCGCCAAGGCATTCGCCATGAGCCGCTTTCAAATCACCGCCGGTGAATGGGACAGCTACGTCCGCGACAGCGGCGTGGTGATCGCCAATGGCGACACGCGCCCCGGCCGCGAGTGCGTTGCCAGCAAGCCACGCTATCCGCAGACCCCGCGTCAGCCAGCCGTGTGCATGGACTTCCAGGACATCAAGGACTACGTCGCTTGGCTGTCGAAAAAGACCGGTCAGAAATACAGCATGCTCAGCGAGGCCCAACGCGAGTACGGCGCCCGTGCCGGTTCCAAAGGCCCGTTCCCCTTCCCGTTCGACGAAGGCAAGGGCTACAGCATCGCCCGGCACGCCAATACTTACGGCCCGGCCGACGGCTACAGTTTCACCTCGCCGGTGGGCAGCTATCCGGCCAACGCATTCGGCCTGTACGACATGCACGGTAATGTTTACGAATGGGTCGAGGATTGCTACCACCCGGACTACAAAGGTGCGCCAACCGACGGCAGCGCCTGGCTCGAAGCCAATTGCGAGACCTTGCGTATCCGTGGCAATGACTGGGGCGAAGCACCGGTTTTCTCCCGTTCGGGCAACCGCAACGACATCGATCCAAAGACGCGTGGCGACTGGATCGGTTTCCGCGTCGTGCGTGAGCTGTAACGCGCTGTAACGCTTACCCTCTCCTCCCGGTCGCCGCCAGTCGGCGACCGTCTAAATTAAGCACCGGATCAGACGTTCTACAGGGTATCTGCCTTTACGACCCAAGGAACTGTCCTGTCATGACCCAGCCTACGCGCGGTGCAATTCATGAATTGTTCACCCTACTCAAACCCTTTCGGCTTGTTGTTGCACTCTCGGTCATTCTGGGCATGGTCGGTGGCCTGAGCGTCACCGTCCTGCTGGCCACCATCAACAATGCACTGCACTCCGAAAGCGGCCTGACCCAAGGCGTGGTGGCATTGTTCGGCGGCTTGTGTGTACTGGCGCTGCTCAGCTCGATCTGCTCGGACATCGGCACCAACTATGTCGGCCAACACATCATCGCCACCCTGCGCAAACAGTTGGGCGAGAAGGTGCTTTCGGCCCCCATCGACCAGATCGAGCGATACCGCAGCCACCGGTTGATTCCGGTCCTGACCCATGACGTCGACACCATCAGCGACTTCGCGTTTGCTTTCGCACCGTTGGCCATCTCGCTGACCGTGACCCTCGGCTGCATGGGCTATCTGGCGATGCTGTCCTGGCCGATGTTCCTGATCATGGTGGTTGCAATCCTGATCGGCAGCGGTATCCAGTACTTCGCCCAGGGCCGTGGAATCAAAGGCTTCTTCGCCGCCCGTGACGCCGAAGACGAACTGCAGAAGCATTACAACGCCATCGCCGAAGGCGCCAAGGAGTTGCGCATCCATCGTCCGCGCCGCCAGAGCATGTTCAATGCCGGTATCAAGGGCACCGCCGATTTCATCTGCAAGACCCAGATCAAGTCGATCAATACTTTTGTGATTGCCAAGAGCTTCGGTTCGATGCTGTTTTTTGTGGTCATCGGCCTCGCGCTGGCCCTGCAATCGTTCTGGCCAAGCGCCGACAAAACTGTGATGAGCGGCTTTGTGCTGGTGTTGCTGTACATGAAAGGCCCGCTGGAACATCTGGTCGGCACCCTGCCCGTAGTCAGCCGTGCGCAGATCGCTTTCCGCCGTATCGCCGAACTGTCCGCGCAATTTTCCTCGCCCGAGCCACACCTGCTGCTTAGCGACCAGGGCAAGAAAGCCACGCCGGTGCATAGCCTGGAACTCAATGACGTGCGCTACGCCTTCCCGGCGGTGGGCGATGCCCAGCCGTTCACGCTGGGCCCGGTAAATCTGAAGATCGAACAGGGCGACATCGTGTTCATCGTTGGCGAAAACGGTTGCGGCAAGACCACGCTGATCAAGCTGCTGCTGGGGCTGTACCCGCCACAGCAGGGGGAAATCCGTCTCAACGGTGAGTGCGTCAATGCTCAGACACGCGACGATTACCGTCAGTTGTTCACCACCATTTTTGCCGACTACTACCTGTTCGACGATGTGGTGCAAGGCGACACGCACATCCCCGAAGACGCCAACAAATACCTGCAACGCCTGGAAATCGCCCACAAGGTCAGCGTGCAGGACGGCAATTTCACTACCACAGATCTGTCCACCGGGCAGCGCAAGCGCCTGGCGCTGGTCAACGCATGGCTGGAAGAACGTCCGGTGCTGGTGTTCGACGAATGGGCGGCAGATCAGGACCCGACCTTCCGCCGGATTTTCTACACCGAACTGCTGCCCGACCTCAAACGCCTGGGCAAAACCATCATCGTGATCTCCCACGATGACCGCTACTTCGACGTGGCGGACCAGTTGGTGCGCATGGACGCCGGCAAAGTCATGACCGCGCTGAATCCGGCCTGACTGCCTTTTGCTCAGGGATGAGCCAATCCTGCCCCCGCGCGATAGCAGAAGTATTCGTGGGTGCGGGATTTTTTCCGGTTTTTTCTCAGTGTTGCGTCTAATTATCATTAACTAATAAAACTGCACTCGCACTTCAGGAGCATCCCGAGCACATGCAAGCCTTCAAGTTGTCCCGCACTCCCTTGGCCGAGGCCATTTCTCGCCGCAACCCACGCGGTTCCGTGCTGTCCGGTGCCTTGCTGGCTTTGATGCTGATGGGCAGCGCCCAGGCTCAGGCGACTCCGGTCGATGTCAATGTTCCGGCACAATCACTGGCCAGCGCCCTGCAACAACTGGGTCAACAAGCCAACCTGCAGATTCTTTACAGCCCGGAGACGCTGTCGGGTCTGAAGTCGAGCGCGGTATCTGGCCATCTGGAACCGGAACAAGCGCTGAACAACTTGCTGCTGGGGAGCGGCATGACTTATCAACTGACCGGCAATACCGTATCGCTGTTGCCAGCGACCGGTGCCGGCAACGCGCTGGAGCTGGGCGCGGTATCGATTTCCGGCAAGGCACCTGGCTCGACCACTGAAGGCACCGGGCTGTACACCACCTACTCGTCCAGTAGTTCGACGCGTCTGAACCTGACCCCGAAAGAAACCCCGCAGTCGCTGACCGTGATGACCCGCCAGCGCCTGGACGACCAACACCTCACCAACCTCAGCGACACCCTCGACGCCACGCCAGGCATCATCGTGCTGCGCGATGGTCAGGGCGCAGAATCCGACGGTTATTTCTCCCGAGGTTTCGAGATTCAGAACTTCGAAATCGACGGCGTGCCGACCGTCAAGCGCATGGACAACTACACCCAAAGCATGGCGATGTACGACCGTGTTGAAGTGGTGCGTGGCGCTACCGGTCTGATCAGCGGCCTGGGCAGCCCTTCGGCGACCATCAACCTGATCCGCAAACGCCCGACCGCCGAGGCCCAGGCCAGTGTCACCGCTGAAGCCGGTAACTGGGATCGCTACGGCACCGGTTTCGACGTTTCCGGTCCACTGACACCGACTGGCAACGTGCGCGGCCGACTGGTCGCCGACTTCAAGACCGAACAATCCTGGGTTGATCGCTACAAGCAGGATTCGCAGCTGATCTACGGCATCACCGAATTCGATCTGACCGAAGACACCCTGCTGACCATGGGCTTCAGCTACCAACGCACCGACGTCGATTCGCCGATGCGCTCCGGCCTGCCGACCCGCTTCACTGATGGCTCGCGCACCAACCTCAGCCGCTCGCTCAACTCGGCGCAGACCTGGTCGTACAACGACCACGAACAAACCAGCTTCTTCACCTCGATCGAACAACAGTTCGCCAACGGCTGGAGCGGCAAACTCGAATTCACTCACTCGGAAAACAAATTCGACGAGGTCTTCAACTACGTAAACGGCGGCCTGAATCCGGACGGCAGCGGCACCACCCAACTACCTGTGCGGTTCTCCGGTACTCCACGCCAGGACAACATCGACGCCTACCTGACCGGCCCGTTTGGCCTGCTGGGTCGCGAGCATGAGTTGATTGCCGGTGTAACCCTGTCCAACTACTACGAGAACGTACCAAGCTACGGCGGCTGGAAGTACGACTACTCCGGCTCACCGGCCGGCGCCATCGACAACCTGCTGAACTGGAACGGCGACTCGGTCAAACCGGAGTTTAATGTCACCGGTAAATCCACCGTCGACGAAACCCAATATGCCGCCTACCTGGCCACCCGCCTGCATGCCACTGACGACCTGAGCATCCTGCTCGGCAGCCGAGTGGTCGACTGGCACCGCGACATCGAAGACAAGCCATACGGCGCCGCAGAAACCAAGACCAAGGAATCGGAAACCGGCGTTTACATCCCGTACGCGGGCGTGGTCTACGACCTCAACGACACTTGGTCGCTGTACGCCAGCTACACCAAGATCTTCAACCCGCAATCGTCCTGGGTACGTGACGTCAACAACAAGCCGCTGGACCCGATGGAAGGCACCGGCTATGAAGTCGGCGTCAAGGGCAGCCACTTCGACGGCAAGCTGAACTCCAGCTTTGCGCTGTTCAAGATTGAACAGGACAATCTGGCGATCTGGATCGACACGCCGGGCGGCAACACTTATAAATCCGAGCAAGGCACAACCACCAAGGGCGCCGAACTCACCCTGGACGGCGAACTGGCCGAAGGCTGGCAGGCTTCTGCAGGTTACGCCTACGCAGTCAGCACCGATGCCGATGACCAGCGCATCGTCACCACCCTGCCACGCCACAGTCTGAAAACCTTCACCAGCTATCGCCTGCCGGGCGTTCTGGACAAAGTCACCCTCGGTGGTGGCGTGAACTGGCAGAGCAAGACCGGTGCCGACCTGCACACCTTCCAGCAAGGCAGCTACGCCGTCACCAACCTTTTGGCTCGTTACGACATCAACAAAAACCTCAGCGCCTCGGTCAACCTGAACAACGTATTCGACCGCGAGTACCTCAGCTACGCCGGCGACCACGGCATGTACGGCGCACCGCGCAACATCATGACGGGCTTCAAGTACACGTTCTGACTTAACGGCTGTAACCAGAAAAACGCCACGGCAAAACCGGGGCGTTTTTTTTTGGCCGGACTTTAACTTGTGCCAGATCAACTCTCCTTGTGGGAGACAGCCTGCTGGTGATTGGCTGCCGGTCAGTCAACAAAGATTCAGCAGGGATTGCCCCAATCGCCAGCAGGCTGGCTCCCACAATGGTTTTTCAGGGATGCACATATTTTGCGTCCAACCACGGTCCTTGTGGGAGACAGCCTGCTGGCGATGGCTGTGGGTCAGTCAACAAAGATTCGACAGGGACTGCCCCATCGCCAGCAGGCTGGCTCCCACAGTGGTTTTTCAGGGGGGCAGATATTTTGTGTCAAACCGCGGTCCCTGTGGGAGACAGCCTGCTGGCGATGGCTGTGGGTCAGTCAACAAAGATTCAGCAGGGATTGCCTCATCGCCAGCAGGCTGGCTCCCACAGTGGTTTTTCAGGGATGCAGATATTTTGTGTCCAACCGCGGTCCTTGTGGGAGACAGCCTGCTGGCGATAGCTGTGGGTCAGTCAACAAAGATTCGACAGGGATTGCCCCATCGCCAGCAGGCTGGCTCCCACAGTGGTTTTTCAGGGATGCAGATATTTTGTGTCCCACCGCGGTCCCTGTGGGAGACAGCCTGCTGGCGATGGCTGTGGGTCAGTCAGCAAGGATTCAGCAAGTATTGCCCCAATCGCCAGCAGGCTGGCTCCCACAGTGGTTTTTCAGGGATGCAGATATTTTGTGTCCAACCACGGCCCCTGTGGGAGTCAGCCTGCTGGCGATGGCTGCCGGTCAATCAACAAGGATTCAGCAGGTATTGCCCCAATCGCCAGCAGGCTGGCTCCCACAATGGTTTTCGGGAGGGGCAGATACTTTTTGTCCAACCACGGTCCCTGTGGGAGACAGCCTGCTGGCGATGGCTGTGGGTCAGTCAACAAGGATTTAGCAGGGATTGCCCCATCGCCAGCAGGCTGGCTCCCACAGTGGTTTTTCAGGGACGCAGATATTTTGTGTCCAGCCACGGTCCTTGTGGGAGACAGCCTGCTGGCGATGGCTGTGGGTCAGTCAGCAAGGATTCAGCAGGTATTGCCCCAATCGCCAGCAGGCTGGCTCCCACAGTGGTTTTTCAGGGATGCAGATATTTTTTGTCCAACCGCGGTCCTTGTGGGAGACAGCCTGCTGGCGATGGCTGCCGGTCAGTCAACAAGGATTCAGCAGGGATTGCCCCAATCGCCAGCAGGCTGGCTCCCACAGTGGTTTTGGGGGGTGTTGAAATTCAGACCCATATGGCATCCCACAATGGATAGTCGCCAAGTTTCTCGACCAGGCCCGCTCGCAAAGGGTTGGCCACAATATAGCGGGCCATTTTGATCAGGTCCTCTTCGCGTCGCAGTGCCCGGTCATGAAAACCCTTTTGCCAGAGACTGACCTTGTGGCCTACGGACTTATTCACCGCTTTGGCACTCAGAGATTTGGTTTTTTGCATCAAGTCTCCCAGCGACCCACACTGCAACTCGACCAGCCAATGAAAGTGATCAGGCATGACGACCCAGGCCAATGAGTTCGCCACGCCTTGCTGTTGTGCATGTCGAAATTGGTTCACAACCAAGCGACCCAGTTCGAAATTCTGAAAAACTGGTTGGCGTCCGTGGGTGTTGGTGGTCAGCAGGTAAATTCGATTTGATTCGGCGTAACGACCACGCCGCAGGCGATGTGAAGCAGGTAAATCAGGCATTCCTTCGCCTCGCTCATAAATTGATTATGAGAAGGCTAGTCCGTCTGACCCATGGAGGGTTTACAGACTTTTGGCTGGATGTGTCTAACTGATCACTATCGCCAGCAGGCTGGCTCCCACAATGATTTTCAGGGGAGCAGATATTTTGTATCCAGCCGCAGACCTTGTGGGAGACAGCCTGCTGGCGATAGCTGTGGGTCAGTCAACAAGGATTCAGCAGGGATTGCCTCAATCGCCAGCAGGCTGGCTCCCACAATGGTTTTCAGGGGGGCAGATATTTTGTGTCCAACCGCAGTCCCTGTGGGAGACAGCCTGCTGGCGATAGCTGTGGGTCAGTCAGGGATTACCTCAATCGCCAGCAGGCTGGCTCCCACAGTGGTTTTCGGGAGGGGCAGATATTTTTTGTCCAACCGCGGTCCTTGTGGGAGACAGCCTGCTGGCGATAGCTGTGGGTCAGTCAGCAAGGATTCAGCAGGTATTGCCCTATCGCCAGCAGGCTGGCTCCCACAGTGGTTTTTCAGGGATGCACATATTTTGTGTCCAACCGCGGTCCCTGTGGGAGACAGCCTGCTGGCGATGGCGTCGTTGCGGTCAATCCGCTATGTCAGCCGGATACATCGCGGCGCGCAGAACCGTAACCAGTTCCTGATAAATCGCCTCCACTTCTTCGGTGACCATGCGCATGCGCAGGAAGTCGTGAACGTGGCCGGGGAATTCACGGCATTCAAGCAGTCCTCCTGTGCCGTCCAAACGTTCGGCATAAGCGCGGCCTTCGTCCACCAGCGGGTCGAAACCTGCCAAGGCGACGTAGGCCGGGGCGGCGCCAGCAAGGTCGGGGCACAGCAGTGGCGAGAAACGCCAGTCGTGGCGATCTTCAATGCTGCGTGCATAGTGCTGGTAGAACCATTCCAGGGTGTCGCTTTCCAGCAGATAACCCTCGCCGAGCAAGTCCATCGACTCGCGGCGCTGCGAGGCGTCCGTCACCGGATAGCAGAGCAATTGCAGGCATGGCTTGAGCGCGTCGGCCGCACGCGCTTCAAGCGCCAGCACGGTCGCCAGCGTGGCGCCGACACTATCGCCGCCAAACACCAGACGCGACAGATCGAGATCGAACGCCCCGGCATGTTCGCGCAGCCAATCCAGTGCATCGGCGCAATCGTGCAACGCCACCGGAAACCTGTGTTCCGGTGCGCGGCGATAGCCCACCGACAACACGGCACACGGCGTACGTGCGCAGAACTCGCGGCAAATACCGTCATGGGAGTCGAGGCTGCCCACCACAAAACCGCCACCGTGCAAAAACAGCAGCACCGGCAAGACACCGACCTTTTGCAAAGGACGGTAAAGCCGCAACGTCAACTCGGCACCGTCGCGAGCGATGTATTGCACCTCAGTCACATCGACATCCGGCACATCCCAGCGCATCTGTTGCGAGGACTGTTCGAACGCCGCTCGCGCCTGCTCCGGCGTACCCTGGTGAAACGCACTGCTCTGGCTATCCTCGACCAGATCGAGAAACGCCGCCACTTCCGAATTCAATGACATAAATCACATCCCGGACCGATGCGCAGAACGCGCACCGGCCCTTTCAAAAAGTTAAGAAACCGCTCAGACCACAGACTGCTGCAGGCAATGCTCGACCAACGCTTCCAGCTCAGTCTGATACGCCTGCATCAGGGTCTCGATGGTGCTCGGACGGAACCGGCGGGTGCTGTACATGCAACGCATCGACAGCTTGCCGTCGAACACCTGACCAACGATTTCCAGCCAGTTACCGAGGTTGGCATCGAGGCTGTAGACGTCGCCGATGTGCTCGTCTGCTGGCAGCAACATCGCCTGCTCGTCGAACGTCTGGTCGAACTGCCCCAGATAGTTGAAGGTCAGGCGCGCCTGCGGCAACGCGGCCAACTGCTGTTGTACCGGCGCACCGGCCATGTAGCGCAGCGCGCCGTAGCCAACACCCTTTTGCGGGACCGCCGCCAATTGCTCGCGCACCGCAAGGATCGAAGCGCCGAAATCCTGCCCGGCCAACGGCGCCAGACGCACCGGAAACATAGTGGTAAACCAGCCCAGCGTGCGGCTCAGGTCCAGCCCTTCGACCAGGTCTTCACGACCATGGCCCTCAAGCTGCACCAGCACCGATTCGGCATCGCTCCAGCGGCATAGCACGCGACCAAGAGCGGTCAGCAGCAAATCGTTGATCTGCGTGCCGTACACCGCTGGTGCCTGCTTGAGCAATTGCCCGGTGCGGGTGGCGTCGAGACCCATGAAGGTCTCTTCGCGCAAACGCACCAGATTCTTGCCGCGCGGGTTGTCACACGGCAGATCCTTCCCCGGCTGATCCAGCTGTCCGAGCCAGTAATCGAGTTCCTGCTCGACCAGTGCCGGCACTTGCGCTGCAAGGCCATCGGCCCAGGCGCGATAGCTGCTGGTGCGCTGCGCCAGTTGCGGTTCCCGAGACTGACTGAAAGCCTCGTAACTCAGTTGCAGATCCTGCAGGAAGATGCGCCACGACACCGCGTCGATCACCAGGTGATGCACCACCAACAGCAGGCGCACTTCGCCGTCCGGCAAGTTAACCAGCAAGCCGCGCATCAGCGGACCATCGACCAGATTCAGGCTGCGCTGGGTTTCGTTAACCAGTGCCGCCAACTGCTCGATATCACCGATTTGGCGTTGCCACAGCAACGGATCTTGCGTGGCGTTACGCAGGCTGTCATCCAGCGACTGATAGTGCTGCAACCAGCGCCCCTGATCCTGGAAGAAGCGCAGGCGCAATGAGTCATGCTGCTCCAGCATCAGCCGCATAGTGCGTTCCAGTGCAACAGAGTCCAGTGGCTGGCGCGAGCGCAGCATCATCGCCTGGTTAAAGTGATGCGGCTCGCTCATGCCCTCGGCGAAGAACCACTCCTGAATCGGTAGCAGGCCGAACCCGCCGGCCTGAGCCACATGAGTGCTGTCCACGGTCTGGCTCGATTGCGCCACCGCCTGCTGATCGAACAGGTTGCCGATGGTCTGGAAGCGCATCAGGTCGCGCAGCTTGATTTCCAGTTTCAGTTGCGGATGGTTACGTGCCCGGGAGATCACTTGCAGGCTGAGAATCGAATCACCGCCCAACTCGAAGAAGTTGTCGCTGATGCCGACGCGCTCGACCTGCAAGACATCCGCCCAGATCCCGGCCAGCCAGGTTTCCTCGTCATTGCGTGGTGCCTGGTACTGATCGGCCGAGAACTCCGGCTCGGGCAGGGCTTTGCGATCAAGCTTGCCGTTGGGCGAAATCGGTAGCCGCGCCAGACAGATAATCTGCAACGGCACCATGTATTCCGGCAACTGCGAGCGCAGCAAGGTTTTCAGGCGATCACCGGCATTGTCGTTATCACTGACCACATAGCCGATCAACTGTTTACCGGACACACCGTCACGCGCGATGACCACGGCGTCGGTAACGCCGCTCTGTGCCCGCAGACAGGCTTCGATTTCGCCCAGCTCGATACGGAACCCGCGAATCTTCACCTGATGGTCGGCACGGCCGACGTAATCGAGGATACCGTCAGCGCGCAGGCGCACCAGGTCGCCACTGCGATACAGACGGCTGCCGGGTGCACCGAACGGGTCCGGCACGAATCGCTCGGCGGTAATCGCCGCACGTCCGTGGTAACCACGGGCAACCCCATAGCCGCCGATGTACAACTGCCCTGAAAGATCCTGCGGTAACGGATTGAGATCGTCATCCAGCACCCACAGCGAACGCTGGCCGACCACTCGCCCGATGGGCGCATAAGCCGCCGCACAGGCTTCATCGTTGGCCGCTTTCCAGAGCATCGGCGTGACCACGGTTTCGGTCGGGCCGTAGCCGTTGGTGATGAACTGCGGTTGCAGTACCCGGCGCACCTGGGCCAGCGTCTGTTCCGGCACCGCATCACCGCCAAGGCAGTAAATGCGCACCTTCGGCACAACCATGCCACTGGCCTCAACGTACTCGGCCACTTGTTTGAGATAGGCCGGCGGGAAGCAGGCAATATCAATCGAGCGGTTGAGCAACGCGTGACTGGTCTGCTCCGGCGTCCACAGTTCGTGATCGCGCAATACCAGCGTGCCACCGAATGCGAGCGTGGTCAGCCAACGTTCATGGGCACCATCGAAAGCGAACGACATGAAGTGCAACTCACGGGTGGTGTGATCCATTTCATACAGCTCGCGGATCGCCTGACAATGCATGCTCAACGGCCCGTGAGTCACCGCCACGCCTTTGGGCAGACCGGTGGAGCCCGAGGTGTAGATCAGGTACGCGAGGCTGTCCTCGACGGCTTGCACACGCGGCGTGGTGAGCGGATATTGGCTGGCGTCGAAATGATCCAGATCCAGCAATGGCAGACCGGCCGGCAGCGGCAGGCGCTGACTGGCGGCACCACGACTGATCATCTGGCGCATGCCCGAATCTTCGATCATGAAAGCCAAGCGTTCGCTTGGGTAATCGATGTCCAGTGGCACGTAGGCAGCGCCGCTCTTGAATACCGCCAACAACGCAACCAGCATGTCGATAGAGCGCTCCAGCGCCACGCCGATCAGCACTTCCGGCCCGGCGCCGGCAGCGATCAGATGATGCGCCAGTTGATTCGCCCGACGTTCCAGTTGCGCATAGCTCAACTGCTCATCACCACACTCGGCGGCAATCGCCTCGGGACGTTGCGCGGCGATCAATGCCGGCAGCAAGTCACGACGATGCACTGCCGCCGGTTCCGCCCCCCACTGTTGCAAGGCTTGCCACTGCGGCTCGGCCAGACGTTGCAGGTTGCCCAGGCAGGCCTCTGGCGTGTGCATCATTGCGTGCAGCAGCACCTCCATGGTCAGACGAATCCGCTCGACGGCTTCGACGCTGAAGCGGTCGCGCAGGAACAGATACTCAATGGAGAACTCTTCGCCCAGATGCACCGCCAGGTCCATCGGGAAGTTGGTGACGTCGTGGCTGGCCGAAGTGCCGAAACGCAGACCACCCGGTGCCTGTTCCAGACGCTGGTCAATCGGGTAGTTTTCGAACACGATAATGCTGTCGAACAGCGGCTGACCGCCCTGCCCCGACCAGCGCTGGATATCCGCCAGCGGTGCGTGGGCGTGCTCGCGCAGATCGAGGTTGTAGGCCTGCAATTGGCTCAGCCAGGTATTGAGTGGTTGCGCCGGATCAAGCGTCTGGATCACCGGCAAGGTGTTGATGAACAGGCCCAGCATGCTGCCGGCATTCGGCAAGCCTTCCGGTCGCCCGGCCACAGTGGCGCCGAAAGCCACGCTGTGCTGGCCGGTGTAACGCTGCAAGACCATCAGCCACGCACCCTGAATCAAGGTGTTGGCGGTAATGCCCTGTGCCCGGCAATGCTGTTGCAAAACGGCCGTCTGGTTTGCGTCCCAACGGGTGTAGATCGCCTGGTGACCGTGCTCGCTGGACTCATGGCGAGGGTGCATGGCCTGGCTCAGCGCCGTTGGCTCGACCAGCGTTTGCAAGTGGCCTTTCCAGAATTGTTCGAGTTGCGCCGAATCCTGCTTCTGCAACCAGGCGATGAAGTCGCGATAGCGCCCGCTCTCGCCTTCGACCTGACCGGTGGCATAGTGCTGCAAGACTTCGCCGAACAACTGCGAACTGCTCCAGCCGTCCATCAGGATGTGATGGCTGGTCCAGATCAACTGATACTTGTCCGCACCGAGGCGGATCAGCCGTGTACGCTGCAACGGCATGCGGTTCAGCTCGAAACCCTGCACCCGCTGCTGGCGTGCGAATTCGGCCAGTTGCGCCTCGTCCATCGGTGTGTCGAGTGCTTGCAGATCGACGCTGCCCTGGCGGTGTACCACTTGCACCGGCGACGCCTGGCTGTCCTGCCAGTGGAACGAAGTCCGGAGGATTTCGTGGCGCTGCACCACGCATTCCCACGCGGCACGGAAGCGTTCGATGTCGAGGCCTTCGACCGACAGGTTGAGCTGGTTGACGTAGAGGTCGTCGCCATCGTCGGACAAGGTGTGGAACAACATGCCCTGCTGCATCGGTGACAGCGGATAGATGTCTTCGATGTCTACCACCGGCACCGGCAACCCGTCCAGACGCGCCTGACTCAGGCTCGCCAGCGGGAAGTCGGAAGGCGTCAGGCCGTGGTTGTCCGGCGCCAGGCAATGCTCGATCAGCAGCGCCAGTTCACGTCCGTAGTCATCGGCCAGTGCCTGCACGGTCGCGGTATCGAACATCTGCTCGCTGAAGCTCCACGACAGACTCAGTTCACCGCCATACACCTGGCCGTTGACCGACAACCAATTGCCCAGCGGCGCGCGCTCACTGAGGTCGCTGCCGGCGCTTTCGCTGGCCGGCATGAACAATGCCGACTCGTCGAACTGGCTGTCGAACTGGCCCAGATAATTGAAGGTGATTCTTGGGCTCGGCAACTGCGCCAACACCGCGCGCGCCGAATCGTTGCCCAAGTAACGCAAAGCACCGAAACCGATGCCCTTGTCGGGAATCGCGCGCAGTTGTTCCTTGATCTGTTTGATCGAATCGCCGAGGCCATTGGCCGGTGTCAGGTGCACCGGGAATACACTGGTGAACCAGCCGAGCGTGCGGCTCAGGTCGATGTCGTCGAACAAGTCTTCGCGGCCGTGACCTTCGAGCTGAATCAACGCCGAAGCATGCCCGCTCCAGCGGCTGATTACTCGCGCCAGCGCGGTCAGCAGCAGATCGTTGACCTGCGTGCGGTAAGCCGCCGGGGCCTGTTGCAGCAATTGCCGGGTCAGGTCTGGCGCAAGACGTGTCTGCACACTTTGTGCGTAACGGTTTTCCAGGCTGCCGTCGGTACGTTCGCACGGCAGCGTCGCCGCTGAACCCTGCAAGTGCTCCTGCCAGAACGCCAGTTCGCCATCGAGGTTGGCGGCATGCGCTTGCAGACGTTCGGCCCAGGCCTTGAAGGCACTGGTCTTGGCCGGCAACTCCACGCCCCGACCGGCCCGCACCTGACTGAACGCGGTTTGCAGATCTTCCAGCAGTACGCGCCAGGAGACGCCGTCAACGACCAGGTGATGCACGATCAACAGCAGGCGCTGAGTCTGATCCGGCAGGTCCAGCAACACGCCGCGTAACAGCGGACCGTTCTGCAGATCAAGGCTGGCTTGCGCTTGTTGACAGATCGCTTCGATGTCGCCGATATCGCTCAACGAACGATGCCAGAGCATATCCGGCACAATCTGCGCAGAACGGTGACTGGCGATCCAGCCTGCGGCGTTTTCGCTGAACGACAGACGCAATGCATCGTGATGCACCACCAGCGCCTGCAACACCTGCTCGACCGTGTCAGCCTGCAACACCATCCCCGGTTTAAGTAGCAACGACTGATTCCAGTGATGACGCTCGGGAATATCGCTGGCGAAGAACAGCTGCTGGAACGGCAACAGCGGCGTCATCCCGCTGACCGGGCCCTGATCAATGGTCAGGCCCGCACCACCCAGTTGGGCCACAGCTGCCAGTGCCTGCACGGTTTGATGCTGGAACAGATCCTTGGGCGTGAACTGAATGCCGGCCTGGCGTGCGCGGCCCACCACCTGAATCGAGATGATCGAATCGCCGCCCAGTTCGAAGAAGTTGTCCGTGGCGCTGACTCGCTCCAGACGCAACACATCGGCCCAGATCGCGGCAATGCGCTGCTCCAGTTCGTTACGCGGTGCGACGTAGCTGTTTTGCATCAGACTGGCGTCCGGGGCCGGCAAGGCCTTGCGGTCCAGTTTGCCGTTGGGCGTCACCGGCAATTGCGCCAGCACCATCAGATGCGCTGGCACCATGTGCGCCGGCAGACTTTCCTTGAGGCTGTTGCGCACGCTGTCGCGCCATTGCCCCGGCAATGCATCTTCGACCGGTTGGGTCGGTACCAGATAAGCCACCAGTTGCTTGCCGCTCGGTCCGGCATGCGCCAGGACCACGGCTTCACGTACGCTGCTCAGTTCGAGCAGACGGGCTTCGATTTCGCCCAATTCAATGCGGAAACCACGAATTTTCACCTGGTTGTCGACCCGACCCTGATAGTCGAATACGCCATCGGCACGTTCGCGTACCAGGTCGCCGCTGCGATACAACCGTGCACCCGGCGCACCAAACGGGTCCGGCACAAAACGTTCGGCAGTCATTGCCGGCCGATCCAGATAACCGCGAGCCAGGCCCGTTCCCCCCAGATACAACTCGCCCATCACTCCTTGCGGCAAAGCGTTCAGATCAGCACTGAGCACGCAAGTGCTACGGTCGCCAATACGCGTACCGATAGGCGCATAGGCGGCGCCGCACACGTCGTTGCGTGCGGCCTTCCAGATCAGTGGTGTGACCACGGTTTCTGTCGGCCCGTAACCGTTGATGATGTAGTCCGGTGACAGCGCGGCGCGAGCTCGTTCGAAACTGTCATTAGGCACCGCATCACCGCCAAAACAATAGATGCGCACTGCCGGCGGATTACCCGCCTGCTCAGCGTGCTCCGCCAGTTGTTGCAGGTACACCGGAGGGAACGCGGCCACGGTGACACCGTGTTGCTGCATCGCGGTGTAGGTCTGCTCCGGACTCCACAGGCTGTCGTCGCGCAACAGCAGGCGCGAGCCATGGGTCAACGGGGTCAGCCAGCGTTCATGGGCACCGTCAAAGGCGAACGACATGAAGTGCAACTCACAATCGTCCGGGGTCATTTCGTAGCGCTTGCCGATGGCCTGGCAATGCATGGCCAGCGGGCCATGCGCAACGCAAACGCCTTTCGGTTGCCCGGTCGATCCGGAGGTGTAAATCACATAAGCGAGGTTCTCCGGATGCAGTTCTACTTGCGGCGCGGTGCTCGGCAGCCCGGCGGTTTGCAGAGTGTCGAGGTCCAGCGCATGCAGGCCGTTGCTCAACGGCAGCTGCCCACGCAATTGCGAGTCGGTGAGCAACAGGGCAATACCCGAATCTTCGATCAGGTAAGCCAGGCGCTCACGCGGATAACTGGCGTCCAGCGGGACATAAGCACCACCGGCCTTGAGCACCGCCAGCAACGCCACCAGCATCGACGGACTGCGCGGCAGCGCAACGCCAACCCGCACTTCCGGGCCGACACCTTCGCCGATGAGTAAATGCGCGAGACGATTCGATGCGCTATCCAGTTCAGCGAACGTCAGCGCCTGATCGCCACAGCGCACCGCTTCACGTTCTGCGTGCTGCGTGGCAATCAGCGCGATACGTTGCTGCACCAGCAACGGGTCGGTACACGGCTGTGCACGGTTACTGTCCTGCAGACGCACCTGCTCGGCGCTGCTCAACAAAGTCAGCGCCCCCAGACGGGCACTGGCCGACTGGACGAATTGTTCCAGCAACGAGGCCAATTGCGCATGCAAACGCACAATGGCGCCATGGCTGAAGTGCGCCGGGGTGAAGCTGTAATGCACCGACAGCGTTTCGCCAAGATTGACCCCGACGGTCAGCGGGTAGTTGGTCTGTTCGCGGGTATCCACCGCGCCGAAATTCAGGCCCAGCGACGAACCCTGCTCCAGCGCCTCGGAGATCGGGTAGTTCTCGAACACCAGCAAATTGTCGAACAGACCATCGCTGCCCTGCCCCGACCAGCGCTGGATATCGGCCAGCGCTGTGTGCTCGAAATCACGCAGGGAAATATTCAGTTCCTGCACGGTTTGCAGCCATTGGCTGACGGTCAGTTGCGGCTCGGGACGAGCGATTACCGGCAAGGTGTTGATGAACAATCCAACTTGCTGTTCGACCCCCGGCAGGTTCGCCGGGCGCCCGGACACTGTCGCGCCGAAAGCCACGGTCGGCTGGCCGGTATAGCGTTGCAGCAGCAACAGCCACGCCGCCTGCACCAGAGTGTTCAAGGTGACTTTCTGCTGCCGGGCAAATTCGCTCAGGCGCAAGGTGCCGGTCGCATCGATCCACTGCTGATACTGGTCGGCAGCGCCGCCACTGGCATTCGCCGCATGATCAGCGAGGCCTTGGGCGAGACGGGTCGGCTCGTCGAATTGCGCCAGGCGCTCCAGCCAGAATCGTTCGCTGACCTGACTGTCCTGACGTTGCAGCCAGGCGATGTAATCGCTGTAACGACCAACGGTCGCAGCGGGAGTTTGTCCGGCATAGCGTTGCAGCACTTCGCCGAGCAACTGCGAGTTGCTCCAGCCGTCCATCAGAATGTGGTGACTGGTGTAAAGCAGTTCGTGGCGATCCTCGCCCGTGCGCACGACCACCAGGCGCAGCAGTGGCACTTGCGTCAAATCGAATGGACGGTTGCGCTCGGTATCGGCCAGCGCATCCAGTGCATCCGCCGACTGATCGCGCCAGTCGTGAACGGTGAACGGCAACGTGGCCGAGCGCTCGACGACTTGCAACGGCACCGCTTGCTCGCCGCCCCAGACAAACCGCGTGCGCAGAATGTCGTGGGCATCGAGGGCTGCCTGCCAGGCCTGACGGAAGCGCTCGACATCCAGCCCTTCGACCGAGACGCGCATCTGATTGATGTAATCGCCAGAGCCTTGCTCATAAAGCGTGTGGAACAGCATGCCCTGTTGCATCGGTGACAGCGGATAGACGTTGTCCACCGACTCCGATTGCGGCAGCAGTGCATCGAGTTGCGTCTGGTTCAATGCCGCCAGCGGGAAATCGGACGGTGTGACGCCATGGTTGTCCGGGTCGCAGCAATGCGCGATCAACGCGTTAAGTTCTTGCGCATAGTCATCGGCCAGACGCTGGATGGTTGCCTCATTGAACATCTCGCGGCTGAACGACCAGCTCAGATTCAGCTCACCGCCATAGACCTTGCCGTTGATGTCCAGCCAGTTGGCCAGCGGCGCCAGCGCGCTTTGCTCACGTCCGGTGCTTTCGCTGGCCGGGACGAACAGCGCGGCCTCGTCGAACTGACTGTCGAACTGCCCCAGATAGTTGAACGTGATACGCGGCACCGGTTGCGCGGCCAGCGTCCGGCGTGCCTGCTCGTCGCCCAGATAACGCAAGGCACCAAAACCCAGGCCTTTGTTCGGCACGCTGCGCAGTTGCTCTTTGACCGCTTTGAGCGAGTCGGCCAGCGCCAGCGCAGGCGTCAGGCGTACCGGGAACAGACTGGTGAACCAGCCCACGGTACGGCTCAGGTCGACGTCATCGAACAGTTCTTCTCGGCCATGGCCTTCGAGCTGAATCAAGGTCGAAGCCTGGCCAGTCCAACGGCAGATCACACGAGCCAGCGCGGTCAGCAGCAGATCGTTGATCTGCGTGCGGTACGCTGCGGGTGCCTGTTGCAACAGTTGCCGGGTCTGGTCGGCACTGAGACGGGTTTCGACGCTCAGCACATGCTGGTTTTGCAGGCCGGCGTCAGGGTTGTCACACGGCAGATCGGCGCTGGCGGCGCCCAGTTGCCCGGCCCACCAGGCCAGTTCGTTTTGCAACTCGCCACCCGCGAAGGCTTGCAGGCGTTCAGCCCAGGCCTTGAACGGGCTGGTCTTGGCCGCGAGCTTGATCGTTTGTCCGCTCTGCACTTGCTCGCAAGCACTCTGCAGGTCTTCGAGCAATACCCGCCACGAAACACCATCGACCACCAAGTGATGGATCGCCAGCAACAGCCGTTGGCTTCCGTCAGCCACATCCAGCAGTACCGCGCGCAACAGCGGCCCGGCTTGCAGATCAAGGCTGCCTTGGGCGGCGTCACACACGGCTTCGATTTCGTCGCCATGTTGCACCGTCACCCTTTGCAGCAACGGCTGGTTAGCCGGCGCACGGTGCGTGGCGGTCCAGCCGTCAGCGCCCTCGACGAAGCTCAGGCGCAACGCGTCGTGATGTTGCACCAACGCCTGCAAGGCTTGCTCCAGCACCTGGGCCTCAACCGCTTGCGCAGGCTTGAGCAGCAGCGACTGGTTCCAGCGCTGACGCTCGGGAATCTCCAGCTCGAAGAAACGCTGCTGGAACGGCAGCAAAGGCGTGACACCGCTTACCGGCCCCTGATCGATACTGAACGCCGCCTCGCCACGCTGGGCGACCCGGGCCAGACCTTGCACGGTCTGGTACTGGAACAGGTCTTTGGGAGTAATGCGCAGACCGGCCTGCCGGGCGCGACTGACCACTTGAATCGAAATGATCGAGTCGCCACCCAGGGCGAAGAAGTTGTCGGTCACGCCGACTTGCTCCAGCCCGAGCACTGCCTGCCAGATCTCGCACAACTGTTGTTCGCTGTCGTTGACGGGTGCCAGATAGGTCTGCTGCTGCAGCGCGGCGTCGGGTTTGGGCAGCGCCTTGCGATCCAGTTTGCCGTTGGGAGTCAGCGGCAGGTGTTCAAGGAACAACAGGTGCGCCGGGACCATGTATTCCGGCAAGTGTTCGCGCAGCGCAGCCTTGAGCACTTCGCGCAGGCGCGCCTGCTCCTGGGCATCGCCCAAGGCGCCATTGAGCACGATATAAGCGACCAGTTGCTGACCGCTGGCACCTTCCTGAGCCAGTACCGCCAACTCGCGCACGACATCTTGCTGCAACAGCCGCGCTTCGATTTCACCCAGTTCGATACGGAAGCCCCGGACCTTGACCTGATGGTCGATACGCCCGACATATTGCAGGTTGCCATCGGCCAGATAACGGGTCAGGTCGCCGGTGCGGTAGAAACGCTCGCCGGGCGCGCCAAACGGGTTCGGCAGGTATTTTTCTGCGGTCAGCCCGGGACGCGCCAGATAGCCGCGCGTGATCCCGGCACCGGCCAGATACAACTCGGCCGCGACGCCTTGCGGCACCGGTTGCAGTTCGCCGTCGAGGACGAAACTGGCGGTGTGCTTGAGCGGTCGGCCAATGCTCGGCTGGCCACCGGCGGTGCGTCGGGTCCAGGTCGAGTACGTGGTGTCTTCCGACGGGCCGTACAGGTCAAAAACGTGCTCGACCGTGGTCTGACGGTACAAGGTATCGACCAGCGACTGTTTGAGCGGCTCGCCAGCCAGATTGATGATGCGCACGCTCGACGGAATTTCCCCGCTGCGTTGCAGTGCGGCGATGGCCGAAGGCACGGTGTTGATCAGGCGCACCTGATCGCGGGCCGGCAACTGCGGCAATTCCAGCGCATTACGCGCGATGATCAGCGAGCCACCGTTGGCCAGCGTGACAAACAACTCCCACACCGACAGGTCGAAACACACCGACGTCGAGGCCAGCACACCCTGAATGTCGTCGCGACTGTAGACCGACTGCGACCAATCGATCAGCGCCAGCACGTTGCGATGGGCAATCGCCACGCCCTTCGGTTTGCCAGTGGAACCGGAGGTATAGATCACATAGGCGAGGTTGTCGGCATCGACACGAGAGGTGGGTGCATGCGTCGGGTAAGCGGCGAAATCGCTGTCGGCGTTGTCCATCAACAGCACATCGGTGCCGCTGCCAATCGCCAGGCTGGCGGCCACGTCGCGCTCGGTCAGCAGGCACAGCGCACGGCTGTCCTCAAGCATGTAAGCAACGCGATCTGCCGGATAATCAGGGTCAAGCGGCACATACACACCGCCAGCCTTGAGCACGGCCAACAACGCGACCAGCAGGTTTTCCGAGCGTTGCATGGCCACGCCGACCCGCACTTCCGGACCGACACCGCGCTCGATCAACGCATGGGCCAACGGGTTGGCGCGCGCCTCCATCTGCGCATAAGTCAATTGGCGGTCAGCAAACGTTACTGCCAGTGCATCCGGGGTTTGCCCGGCCTGACGAGTGATCAACTGATGGATGCACAGCTCACTGGCAAACGGCGCGTCCGGACGATTCCAGTCGTGCAGCATCAGTTGTCGCTCGCTGGCATCGAGCATCGGCAGCTCACCAACCCGCTGCTGCGCGTTGCTGACGATGCCCTTGAGCAACGCCTGCCAATGCCGCCCTATGCGCTCGATGGAGACACCGTCGAACAAGTCCGTGGCGTAGATCAACGAGGCCCAGACACCGTCCGGCGACTCGTGGGTTTCCAGGGTCAGGTCAAACTGCGCGGTAAGGCTGTCCCAGTTCACACTTTCGACACTCAGCCCCGGCAACTGCATGGCCTGACTGCTTTGCTTTGCCCCGCTCTGGTGGTTGAACATCACCTGGAATAAAGGACTGCGGCTGAGGCTGCGTTCCGGCGCCAGCGCTTCGACCAATTGCTCGAACGGCAGATCCTGATGCGCCTGAGCACCCAGTGCCGACTGTTTTGCCTGAGCCAGCAACGCACTGAACGGCATGCTGCTGTCGAGGCTTGCGCGCAGCACTTGAGTGTTGACGAAGAAGCCGATCAAACCTTCGGTTTCGGCACGGTTGCGGTTGGCAATCGGCACACCGATACGAATGTCGTCCTGACCGCTGTAACGGTGCAACAAGGTCTGGAACGAGGCCAGCAACAACATGAACATGGTCACGCCTTCCCGGCGGGCGATTTCCTGCAAACCCTTGCTCAACGCCGCATCCAGTTGCAGATCCAGGCGTGCGCCGCGATAGCTTTGCACCAACGGTCGCGGATGATCGGCGGGCAACTCCAGTACACCCGGATCACTGCCCAGATGTTCGACCCAGTAATTCAACTGCCGCTCACGCTCGCCGGCGTCCATCCAGCTACGTTGCCACTGGGCGAAGTCGGCGTACTGGATCGGCAACGCCGCCAGCGTGGCCGGCGTGCCGCGACTGAACCCGGCATAAAGTTCGATCAGCTCACCGACCATGACCTGCATCGACCAGCCATCGGAAATGATGTGGTGCTGGACCATCACCAGCACGTGATCGTCAGGCGCAAGACGCAACAGGCAGACGCGCAGCAACGCGTCCTGCTCCAGGTCGAACGGGCGGGCGATCTCGGCTTCGATGGCCGCGCGCAAACGCGGTTCATCGACTTCACCGTCCAGCTCGCGGATCTGCATCTGCAAGGCGAACGGTGCCTTGATCAGTTGAATGGCCTTGTCCTGATCCCCTCGGGCAAACCCGGTGCGCAGACTTTCGTGACGCTCGATCAGCGTATCGAAACTGCGCTGCAATACCGCCATGTCCAAAGCCCCGCGCAAACGCAGTGCCGTGGGAATGTGGTACGCCGCGCTGTCCGGCTCCATCTGCCAGAGAAACCACTGCCGCTCCTGGGCATAAGACAACAGCAGCGGTTCACCTTCAGTGCGCCGAAAAATCGGCGCGATGCCATAAAGGTTAATGCCCTGTTTGCCCAGTAGAATCGCCAGCGCCTTGCGTTTCTCGGGAGAAAGCGCGCCTACCGATTCAATCAACTGCTGCATGCCGTGGTCCTCTCAGGAAATCAGTTTTTCAAGTTCATCTGCTGATAAACGATTGAGAGCCTCCAAGGATTTAGCCAAAACATCATGAACGGGCTGCAAATCTGGTTGCAGGGCTTGAACGGCAGCGCAAAACGCCGCCAGATCGGCACTGGCGAACAGGCTTGCCAACGGAATTTCGAAGCCCAGCAGTTCCCGCAGGCGCAGTGCCACCTGGGTCGCCAGCAGCGAGTGACCGCCGAGTTCGAAGAAGTTGTCGCTCAGGCCCACCCGCTCCAGCTTCAGCACTTCGGCCCAAACCCCTGCGATCTGCTGTTGCAGTTCGCTTTGCGGCGCCACGTAGACGTTTTGCAGCAAACTGGCGTCCGGTTGCGGCAACGCCTTGCGGTCGAGTTTGCCGTTGGCGGTCAGCGGCAGGCTGTCAAGCAGCAACAGATGCGCCGGCACCATGTAATCCGGCAAGTTGTGCTTGAGCGCCTGACGCAGGTGTTCACGCCATTGGCCCTGCTGATCAAGTTCCACCGATTGATCGGCCACCAGATACGCAACCAGTTGCACACCACCGGCACCTGGCTGATCGAGCACCACAGCCTGGCGAATCTGCGGCAGCGCCAGCAATTGCGCCTCGATCTCGCCCAGTTCGATACGGAAGCCACGAATCTTCACCTGATGGTCGATGCGTCCGGCGTACTCGATGCGCCCATCAGCGCGATAACGTGCCAGGTCACCGGTGCGATACAGACGCGCCCCGACATCACCAAACGGGTTGGGTACAAAGCGCAGGGCGCTGAGGTCCGCGCGCTTGAGATAACCGCGTGCCAGGCCAGCACCGCTGACGTGCAGTTCACCGATACAACCCTTGGCCACCGGGTTGAGGTCAGCGTCGAGCACATACCAGCCCAGATCCGGGATCGGATCGCCCAGCGGGCTGCCGGCATCCTGTTCCAGATCGGCCAGACTCAGCGGACGATAGGTCACGTGCACCGTGGTTTCGGTGATGCCGTACATGTTGACCAACTGCGGAGCCGAATCGCCGAAACGTTCGAACCATGGGCGCAGGCTGCGCACTTCCAGCGCCTCGCCACCGAACACGACATAACGCAGCGACGGCTGCTGAGCCTGTGGAGTATCGCAAGCCACTTGCATCAGTTGTTTGAAGGCCGACGGCGTCTGGTTAAGCACGGTTATGCGCTCGCGGCAGAGCAACTCGTAGAACTCCTGCGGCGAACGGCTGACTGTGTGCGGCACGATCACCAGACGCCCGCCGTGCAACAGCGCGCCAAAAATTTCCCAGACCGAGAAATCGAATGCGTAGGAGTGGAACAGCGTCCAGCGATCTTCGGAACCGAAACCGAACCAGCCATCGGTGGCCTCGAACAGACGCAGCACATTGTCGTGCGCCAGCAGCGTGCCTTTCGGCTTGCCGGTGGAGCCCGAGGTGTAGATCACATAGGCGAGGCTGGCACTGTCGGCCCAGACTTGTGGATCATTGGCCGGTTGCGCCTGCCAGGTCGCGTCATCGCCCAGCAACAACGTCTCGACGCTGGGCGCAAGTTCCAGGTGATCAAGCACGCCCGGTTGCATCAACAACAGAGTGATTTCGCTGTCTTCGATCATGTATTGCAGGCGCTCGGCCGGGTACTGCGGGTCCAGCGGCAGATAAGCACCGCCAGCCTTGAGGATGGCTACCAGGCCGACGATCATTTCGATCGAGCGCTCGGCGGCAAGCCCGACCAGTACGTCGGCGCCCACCCCTCGGGCGATCAACCCATGAGCCAGACGGTTGGCTCGAATATTGAGCTCGCCGTAGGTCAATTGCTCATCACCCAGGCTGACGGCAATCGCATTCGGCGACTGACGAACTTGCGCTTCGATCAACTGCTGCAAGGTGCAGGTTTGCGCGAAAGTCGCCGGCTCGCGGTTCCAGTCGCGCAGCACCGCTTGTTGCTGCACGGCGTCGAACAGGCCGATCTCGGACAGCCGCCGCTGAGCCGGCGAAACGGCCATTTGCTGCAACAGGTGCTGCAAGTGGCCGCCGATCTGCTCGATCTGCGCTGCGCTGAAATGCTGACAGGCATAAGCGAACTGCAACGACAGGCTCTCGCCCATGTCCACCAGTACGGTCAGCGGCAGATTGGTCTGCTCCTGACTGGACGCCTGACCAAAACGCAGGCCCTGCGCTGCACCGCTGTTCAGGGCTGCGGAGACCGGATAGTTCTCGAAGACCAACAGGCTGTCGAACAGTCCTTCACCGCGCTGTCCTGACCAGCGCTGAATATCCGCCAGCGGTGTGTATTCGAAATCGCGCATGGCCAGATTCAGTGCCTGCACCGATTGCAGCCAGTCCTCAAGACTCTGCTCGGCACGCGGACGAGCAATCACCGGCAGCGTATTGATGAACAACCCGACCTGCTGCTCGATACCCGGCAATTCTGCCGGACGACCGGCGACCGTAGCGCCGAACGCAACGGTCTGCTGACCGGTGTAACGTTGCAACAGCAACAGCCACGCGGCCTGCACCAGCGTATTGAGGGTGACTTTCTGCTGGCGGGCGAACTCGCCCAGACGCAGCGTCTGCTCTGTGTCCAGCAGTCGCGTGTGTTGCGCATAACCGCTGACGCCGGACGCTGCGGCATTGTCGAGGCAACTGCGAGCCAGGTGCGTCGTCTCGTCCAGATCAGCCAGCCGCTCGCTCCAGAAGCGCTCGCTGGCCTGACTGTCCTGACGTTGTAGCCAGCCGATGTAGTCCGCATAACGGCCCACTGGCGCGAGCGGCGTTTCACCGGCGTATCGCTGCAACACTTCGCCGAGCAACTGCGAATTGCTCCAGCCATCCATCAGGATGTGATGGCTGGTGTAGAGCATTTCATGGCTGTCCTCGCCAGTGCGCACCAGGACCAGACGCAGCAACGGCGCCTGCAGCAGATCAAAGCCCTGTTGCAGTTGTTCCTGCGCCAGGCTGTCGAGTGCCTGGACGAGATCGCTGCGTCCGCGCCAGTCGTGCAGGCTGAACGGCAGTTGTGCCTGACGCTGGACGATCTGCAGCGGTTGTTCCTGCTCGCTGATCCAGACAAACCGCGTGCGCAGAATCGAATGACTGTCCACCGCAGCTTGCCAGGCCTGACGCAGACGCTCGGCATCGAGGCCCTGCACGCTGACGCGCATCTGGTTGATGTAATCCCCCGAGCCTTGCTCATACAGGCTATGGAACAACATGCCCTGCTGCATTGGCGACAGCGGATAGATGTCTTCGACATCGGCTCCGGCGCCCGGCAAGGCATCGAGCTGGTTTTGACTCAGCGGTGCCAGCGGGAAGTCGGACGGCGTGATCCCGGCATGCTGTGGATCGCAGCAGTGGGCGATCAGTGCAGCCAGTTCCGCAGCATAATCATCGGCCAGACGTTGTACCGTGGCGTCGTCGAACATCTCGCGACTGAAGGTCCAGCCCAGGCTCAGCTCGCCAGCATAGACCTGACCGTTAAGCTCCAGCCAGTTGCCCAGCGGCGCCAACGCGCTCTGCTCGTCACCGCCACGTTCACTGGCCGGCACAAACAGCGCCGCTTCGTCGAACTGCGTATCGAACTGCCCCAGATAGTTGAAGGTGATGCGTGGGGTTGGCAATGCCGCGAGCTCACGACGGGTCGCCTCATCACCGAAGTAACGCAGCACACCAAAGCCCAGGCCCTTGTCGGGAATCGCGCGCAACTGTTCCTTGATCTGCTTGATCGAACCGTCGAAGGTTTCAGTCGGGGTCAGACGCACCGGGAACAGGCTGGTGAACCAGCCCACGGTACGACTTAGATCGATACCGTCGAACAGATCCTCACGGCCATGACCTTCGAGCTGGATCAGCGTCGATGGCTGACCGCTCCAGCGGCAAATCACTCGTGCCAGTGCGGTCATCAGCAAGTCGTTGACCTGAGTGCGATAGGCCGCCGGGGCCTGTTGCAACAGTTGTCGGGTCAGGGTCTGGTCGATGCGCGTCTGCACCGTGTGCGCGTGACGGTTCTGCAGACTGCCCTGCGGGTTGTTGCACGGCAGATCCGGCACCGCACCGGTCAATTGCGCACGCCACAGTTCGAGTTCATCTGCGCGTTGCGGGGCATGTTGCTGCAAGCGTTCGGCCCAGTGCTTGAAGGCGCTGGTCTTGGCCGGCAGTTTCAACGGCTGGACCTGCTGGACCTGCACATAAGCGCTGTGCAGGTCTTCGAGCAGAATTCGCCACGACACCCCATCGACCACCAAATGGTGAACCGCCAGCAACAAACGTTGCGAGCCATCGGCCAGGGTCAGCAACAGGCCGCGCAGCAACGGACCTTGCGCCAGATCGAAGCTGCGTTGAACCGCAAGGCAGGCGGCCTGCATCTGCTCATCGTCGGCCACGGCGGATTGCATCAGCAAGGTATGACTGGCCGCCGGCTCACGATGGCTGGCGGTCCAGCCGTCAGCCGATTCGGTGAACGCCAGACGCAACGCATCGTGGTGATTCACCAGGCCCTGCAAGGCTTGCTCAAGCACCGCAGCGTCAAGATTTTGTGCCGGCTTGAGCAACACCGACTGGTTCCAGTGATGGCGCTCGGCAATCTCTGATTCAAGAAACAACTGCTGGAACGGCAGCAACGGTGTCATGCCGCTGACCGGACCTTGAGGAACCTGCGAACCACTGCTGCCCAGCGTGGCGACGCCGGCCAGCGCCTGCACGCTCTGGTACTGGAACAGGTCTTTCGGCGTGAAGCGAATGCCCGCCTGACGAGCGCGAGCCACCACTTGAATCGAGATGATCGAATCGCCACCCAGTTCAAAGAAGTTGTCGCTCAGCCCTACCCGTTCCAGCTTCAGCACATCGGCCCAGACGGCGGCGATGCGTTGCTCCAGTTCGGTACGTGGCGCGATGTATTGTGCCTTGCCTTGATTCAGCTCGGGTTTCGGCAACGCCTTGCGATCCAGCTTGCCGTTGGGGCTGAGCGGCATCTGCGCCAGACTCAGCCACTGGTTCGGAACCATGTACTCCGGCAGGCCGCTGTGCAGATGAAGCATCAAGGCATCGCGCCAATCGGGGGCTTCCTGCGCCAGCACGACGTACCCGGTCAAGTGCTTGCCGTCGATCACCAACACCGCAGCTTCGCGTACATCGGCATGCTCGAGCAGGCGCGCTTCGATCTCGCCGAGTTCGATGCGCAGCCCACGCAATTTGACCTGATGGTCGATGCGCCCGGCGTATTCGATCACCCCGTCGGCGCGATAACGCGCCAGGTCACCAGTGCGGTAGATCCGCTCGCCATTGCCGAACGGGCTGACCGCAAAACGCTCGGCGGTCAGCGCCGGGCGCTGGTGATAACCGCGCGCCAGACCGATACCGGCCAGATACAACTCGCCCAACACACCCGCCGGTACCGGCTGCAGTTGGTCGTCGAGGATGTAGCAGCCGAGGTTGGCGATCGGTTGACCGATCGGCACGCTGTCGCGGCCCTCCTCCACACAGGTCCAGTGAGTCACGTCGATGGCCGCTTCGGTCGGGCCATAAAGGTTGTACAGACCGGCCTGCGGCAGCTTGGCGAACACTTGTTGCTGGGCATCCGCCGGCAACGCTTCGCCGCTGCAGACAATGCGTTGCAGACTGGCGCAAGTGGCGACGTCGCTGTCCTGCAGGAAGGCTTGCAACATCGACGGCACGAAGTGCAGCGTGGTAATCCGTTCGCGGTTGATCAACTCGACCAGTTTTGCCGGATCGCGGTGATCGCCCGGAGCCGCCACCACCAGACGCGCACCGGTCATCAGCGGCCAGAAGAACTCCCATACCGATACGTCGAAGCTGAACGGGGTCTTTTGCAGCACGCTGTCGCCTGCGCCGATGGCGTAAGCCTGTTGCATCCAGCACAAGCGGTTGGTCATTGCGACATGACGGTTACCAGCGCCTTTCGGTTTGCCGGTGGAGCCGGAGGTGTAGATCACGTAAGCGAGGTTCTCGCCGTTAACCATCACCTGCGGATTGACCGTCGGGTAAGCACCCAGCGGCGCGTCCAGCAACAGGGTTTGCACCTGACCACTCAATGGCAGTGCATCAACCAGATGCGCCTGGGTCAGCAGCAATTGCACGCCGCTGTCCTCGATCATGTAGCGCAGACGATCCTGCGGGTACTCCGGGTCCAACGGCACATAGGCGCCACCAGCCTTCAACACCGCGAGCAGGCCGACGACCATTTCGATCGAACGCTCGGCAGCAATACCCACCAGACTTTCCTGGCCGACACCGGCGCCAATCAGCTTGTGCGCCAGTTGGTTGGCCCGGGCGTTGAGTTCTGCGTAGCTCAGGCGCGTTTCAGCGAACACCAGAGCCGGGGCATCGGGAGTTTGCAGCACCTGCGCTTCGATCAACTGTTGCACGCTGCGGTCGAGCGGGTAATCGGTCGCCGTGGCATTCCAGTCCTGGATGATGGTCTGACACTCTTCGGCGTCCAGCATCGGCAGCGCCTGCACCGCTTGCTGCGGCGCGGCGACAATGCCGCGTAGCAGCGCCTGCCAATGCCCGAGCAGACGGCTGATGGTTGCAGCGTCGAACAAATCGCTGGCGTAGGTCAGACTGACCATCAGTCCGGCGTCGGTTTCGGTGGTGTCGAGGGTCAGATCGAACTGCGCTGTGGCGCTGTTCCACATCAGGCCTTCAACGCGCAGATCGCTGACGGCTGTCACCGGGTCTTGTGCACTTTGATGGTTGAACAACACCTGGAACAGCGGGCTGTGGCTGAGGCTGCGCTCCGGCGCCAGCGCCTCGACCAGTTGCTCGAACGGCAGGTCCTGATGGGCCTGGGCACCGAGCGCCGCTTGCCGGGTTTGCATCAGCAGATCGCGGAAACCCGGCTCACCGTCAAACCGCGCACGCATCACTTGAGTGTTGACGAAGAAGCCGATCAGGCCTTCGGTTTCAGCGCGATTGCGGTTGGCAATCGGCACGCCGACACGCACGTCATCCTGACCGCTGTAGCGATGCAGCAAAGTCTGAAAAGAGGCCAGCAGAAGCATGAACAGCGTCACGCCTTCGCTCCGGGCCAGGTCGTGCAGTTGCGTGCTCAGTGCCAGTTCGAGCGCCAGATCCTGGCGTGCACCGCGATAGCTCTGCACCGCCGGGCGCGAGTGATCCAATGGCAATTCCAGCACCGGTTGTTCGCCGCCCAATTGTGCGACCCAGTAGTCCAGTTGCCGCTGGCGTTCGCCGGCGTCCATCCATTGACGCTGCCATTGCGCGAAGTCGGCGTATTGCAGGGTCAGTGCAGGCAGCTCGATGGATTGTCCACTGCGTTGCGCGGCATACAGCGCCATCAGTTCACGAACCATGACCTGCATCGACCAACCATCAGAGACAATGTGATGCTGGGTTATCACCAGCACATGCTCGTCTGCCGCTACTCGCAGCAGACTGACTCGCAGCAATGGTCCGTTCAGCAGGTCGAACGGCTGGCTGATCTGCGCCTGTACCCAGTGCTGCACGGTGCCCGCATCGGTCTGCGGCAATGTCTGCTGTTCAATCAGCAACGAGCCTTGCGGATGAATGATCTGCACCGTGCGCTCGTCATCCTGACGGAACGTGGTACGCAACGGTTCATGGCGCGCGACCAGTTGTTCGAAGCTGTGTTGCAACGCGGCGATGTCCAGCGGCCCGTGCAAGCGCAATGCGCTGGGTACATGGTAAGCGGCGCTGTCCGGTTCCAGTTGCCAGAGGAACCACTGACGTTCCTGGGCATATGACAAGCGCAACCCCTCGCCACGCGTGACGGCCAGCATCGGCAGGCTTTCGCTGTGCTGCAAAGCACTGCACGCCGTGGCAAACCCCTGAAGGGTCGGGTGTTCGAACAGGGTACGCATCGGCACGTCGCGCTTGAGCACCTGACGTACCCGGGAGATCACCTGAGTCGCCAGCAGCGAGTGACCGCCGCGCTCGAAGAAGTGATCGTCGAGGCCTACCGGCCCCGACTCCAGCACGGCTTGCCAAATGTCTGCCAGTTGCACCTGCAGCAGGGTCTGCGGCGCGACGTAAGCCGTCTGTACCAGGCTGAAATCAATTTTCGGCAGTGCCGCACGGTCGAGTTTGCCGTTGTTGTTCAGCGGCAACGCGGCCAATGCCAGCAGGTGCGCAGGCACCATGTAATCCGGCAGCGCCTGTTGCAATGCAGCCTTGATCTGCGCCAGCCATTGCGCTTCGCCGAGCGCCGGTTCGCGGCCGGTTTCGGCCACCACGCAGGCGACCAATTGCGCGCCGCCGGCAAATTCCTGAGCGATGACCGCTGCCGCTCGCACGCCGTCCAGCGCTTGCAGGCAAGCTTCGATTTCGCCCATCTCGATGCGGAAACCGCGGATTTTCACTTGATGGTCGATACGCCCGGCATACTCCAGGTCACCGTTTTGGTTGTATCGGGCGAGGTCGCCACTGCGATACAGACGCGCACCCGGCTCACGGGCGAACGGGTCCGGGAGGAAGCGTTCGGCGGTCAGCGCCGGACGGTCGAAATACTGCTGCGCCAGACAGGCGCCCGCGCCAATGCACAACTCGCCGACACCACCGGCCGGCAACAATTGACCGGCGCTGTCGAGCACATACAAGGCACGACCGGCAATCGCCCGGCCAATCGGAATACCGAAGCTGTCGCTGGCATCGCTCAAGCGGCACTCATGCACGCTGGACACCACCGTGGCCTCGGTCGGCCCGTAGGTGTTGAGCAGACGCACGTGGCCCAGGCCGGCTTCATGCCACAGACGCAAACCCTCGACCGACATCGCTTCGCCGCCAACGTGCACCTGGCGCAACTTGCCCAGCCCCTTGACGTTGCCACTCGCGCATTCACGGGCCAACAGGAACCAGTAAGCCGCCGGCAAGTCGGCCAAGGTAACGTCGTGCCGGACGATTTCGTCGGCCAGGCGGGTGACGTCCCACAATTCGTCACCGCGCAGGATCAGCGCCGCACCCACGCACAATGGCGGATAGCACTGCTCGACAAAGCCGTCGAAGCTGAACGTCGCAAACTGCAGCACCCGATCCTGCGCCTCCAGCAGCGAATACTCGGCGCCGGTCTGGCAGAACTCCTGCAAGGCAGCATGATCGATGGCCACGCCTTTCGGCTGGCCGGTGGAGCCAGAGGTGTAAATCACGTAGGCCAGATCAGCGGCAACTGCGGTGTTCTGCGGGTCGCTGTCGGGGTAAGCCGCCAACTCGGTGATGATGTCCGTCAGGTCCAGACGTACCAGGCCCGTTGGCAGTGCGACGTCGTCCAGCAGGCCGGACTTGCTCAGCAACAGATCGAGACGGCTGTCTTCGATCATGTAGGCCAGGCGCTGCGTCGGGTACTTCGAATCGAGCGGCACGTAGGCCGCGCCGGTCTTGAGCACCGCCAACAGGCTGACAATCATCTGCGGGCTGCGATGCAAGGCCAGGCCGACACGTTTGCCCGGCGCCGCGCCGCTTGCCAACAAACGATGGGCGAGGCGGTTGGCTTGAGCGTTCAGCTCGCCGTAGCTCAGCCTCAGTTCGCCAGCCTGTACCGCCAATGCCTGCGGCGTGACGCGCGCCTGTGCGGCAATGCGCTCGTGCACCAGGCCTTGCTGCTGCAACTGCACCGCCGGTGGCTGGCAGTGGGCGAGCATCGTCCGGAGCGCCGTTGCATCGAGTAGTTGCAAGGCACCCAGTCGGGTCTGGGCACTGGCGACCAATTGTTCCAGCAGATGCCGCAGATTGGCGCATAGCGTTTGCACCTGCGCCGCGCTGAAACGTGCCGCGTCGTAGCCCAGTTCAAGGCTCAGGCTGGCACCCAGTTCGATGCCTAGCGTCAGCGGGTAGTGGGTGCGCTCATGGTTGTGCAGGTTGCCGAAAGTCAGACCTGCTGGCGCACCTTGTTTGAGGGCTTCAGCTACCGGGAAGTTTTCGAACACCAGCAGGCTGTCGAACAGTGCTGATCCTTGCTGCCCGGCCCAGCCCTGAATGTCATAGAGCGGCACATGCTCGTATTCGCGCAGCGCCAGATTCTGTGCCTGCAAGTCACTCAGCCACTGGCCGACGCTGTGGTCCGGACGCAGGTTGCAGACCAGCGGCAAGGTGTTGATGAACAGTCCCAGTTGCTGCTCGATCCCCGGCAGCGGCGCCGAACGACCGGCCACGGTCGCACCGAACACCACGCAATCCTGCCCGGTATAGCGTTGCAACAACAGGCTCCAGGCCGCTTGCAACAAGGTGTTGAGGGTGACTTTTTGTTGGCGGGCAAACTCGCCCAGACGGCGGGTTGTCGGTTCGTCGATCAGCTCGCGGTGCTCGCCGCTGCCCTGCCCGTCCACCGGCGCACGCATTGCGTCGGCGAGCAGCGTCGGCGCTTGCAGCGGGGCCAGCGTGGCGTCCCAGAATTGCCGGTCGGCAACTGCCGATTGCTGCTGCAACCAGCCCATGTAATCACGGTAATTCGCCACTGGCGCCGGTTGCGCACGGCCAGTGGCGTAGTGCGAAATCACCTCGCCAAGCAACTGCGCATTGCTCCAGCCGTCCATCAGAATGTGGTGGCTGGTGTAGATCAGGTGCCAGGCATCGGCAGCAGTGCGGACCAGTTTCAGTCGCAACAATGGCGCGCTGTCCAGATCGAAACCACGGGCGCGTTCGGCGTCGGCCAGCGCGGCGGTGTCGATGCCGGTGGCACTGCCATCGAGCAATTCCAGTGGCAACACCACTTGACGGCTGATCACCTGATGAGCGCTGTTCAGGCCTTGCCAATGGAAACTGCTGCGCAGCACGTCATGCCGCTCCAGCACCGCCTGCCAGGCAGCGGCGAAGCGCTGCGGATCGAGGCCTTGAATGTCCAGGCGCATCTGACTGATATAAGCCTCGACCTGCGGTTCGTACAAGGTGTGGAACAACATGCCCTGCTGCATCGGCGACAGCGGATACAAGTCTTCGATGGCGGCAGCAGCCACCGGCAAGGCATCCAGTTGTGCCTGGCTGATACGTGCCAGCGGGAAGTCCGACGGCGTGGCCTGTGGCGCTTCGAGCGCACAGCAATGTTCGATCAGCGCGACGAGTTCGGCGGCGTAATCATCGGCCAGACGCTGAACGGTGGCGACGTCGAACATCTCGCGACTGAACCCCCAGCTCAGGCTCAACTCGCCGCCATACACCTGACCTTCGACGGTCAGCCAGTTATCCAGCGGCGCTTGTTGGTCCTGTGCGGCACCGCCGCTCTCAGTGGCCGGCACCAACAGTGCCTGCTCGTCGAACTGACGGTCGAACTGCCCCAGATAGTTGAAGGTGATACGCGGCTGTGGCAGTGCTGCCAGTTCTTCGCGTATGTGCGGCGCGGCCAGATAACGCAGCACGCCATAACCCAAGCCTTTGTCCGGAACGGCGCGCAGTTGCTCCTTGATGGATTTGATCGAACCATCGAGGTCATCGGTGCAGGTCAGGTTCAGCGCGAACAGACTGGTGAACCAGCCCACGGTGCGCGTCAGGTCGATGTCGTCGAACAGATCTTCACGGCCGTGACCTTCCAGTTGAATCAGGGTGCCCGGCTGTTTGCTCCAGCGGCTGACGGTACGCGCCAGCGCTGTCAACAACAGGTCATTGACCTGCGTGCGATAGGCCGCCGGCGCTTGTTGCAACAGTTGCCGGGTGCGCTCGGCGTCCAGACGCCATTCGATTTTCTGTCCATGCACATTCTGCAAACTGCCTTGCGGGCGTTCGCACGGCAGATCCTGCGCGGCCTCATGCTGGGTTTTCCAGTAGGCCAACTGATCGTCGAAGCGCGCTGCTTCGCCACTCAAGCGTTGCGTCCAGCTCTGGAATGCGCTGGTCTTGGCCGGCAACTGCACGCCGCCGCCAGCGGCCAGTTGTTCGTAGGCTTGCTGCAAATCTTCCAGCAGCACCCGCCAGGAAACACCATCGACTACCAGGTGATGCAGGATCAGCGACAACCGCTGAGTGCCGTCGGCCAACGTCACCAGCAGCGCCCGCAACAGCGGGCCGTTTGCCAATTCAAGGCTGCGCTGTGCGGCATCGCACAAGGCCGTCAGTTGCTCGGTGGACTCGGCATCGCGCTGCCACAGATCAGCGCTCTCGACTTGCGGGCCATAAACTTGTTGCCAGCCATCGGCGCCTTCGACAAATCGCAGGCGCAAGGCATCGTGATGGTTGAGCACTCGCGTCAACGCAGCGTCCAGCCACTGCGCGTTCAGCGGCTCGCGAGGCGTCAGCAACAACGACTGGTTCCAGTGCTCGCGCAGCGGCATCACGCGGCTGAAAAACTGCTGCTGGATCGGCCCCAGTAACGCCTCGCCGGTCACCGGCCCCTGATCGATCGCACTGTGGCTGTCGAGTTTGGCCACCAGCGCCAGACTGCGTACGGTTTGATACTGGAACAAGTCCCGTGGACTGATGCGAATACCCGCCTGCCGAGCGCGGCTGACCACTTGAATCGAGATGATCGAGTCGCCACCGAGTTCGAAGAAGTTGTCCTCCAGGCCGACGCGTTCGAGGCCGAGCACGTCTTCCCAAATCGCCGCGAGGGCTATTTGCATCGTGTCCTGCGGCGCAACAAATGCTTGCTGCGACGCGGCGTCGGGTTGTGGCAGGGCTTTGCGGTCGAGCTTGCCGTTGGCGGTGACCGGCAGTCTGGCCAGCGTCATCAGATAGGTCGGCACCATGAATTCCGGCAGACTGCCGAGCAACCACGCCTTGACGTCCTGCTGCCATTGCTCGTCCGCCTGGGCATTTTCCAGCACCAGATACGCGACCAGATGCTTGCCACCCTGCACCAGCACCACGGCCTCTCGCACTAGCGGATGCTGCATCAGACGGGTTTCGATTTCGCCGAGTTCGACGCGCAGACCGCGCAATTTGACCTGATGATCGAGACGACCGAGGTATTCGATCACTCCGTCGGCACGCTGGCGTACGCGGTCTCCGGTACGGTACAGCCGCGCTCCGTCATGGAACGGGCACGGCACAAAACGTTCGGCTGTCAGCGCCGGACGCTGATGATAACTGCGCGCCAGCCCCGCCCCGCCCAGATACAACTCGCCGGCGACACCGCTCGGCACCGGCAGCAGCTCGGCATCCAGCACATGCGTGCGCAGGTTGGCAATCGGCCGGCCAATCGGCACGCTGTCGGCGCCCTCATCGACGCAGGTCCAGTGAGTGACGTCGATGGCCGCTTCAGTCGGGCCATAGAGGTTGTACAGGTGGGCATTCGGCAGCTTGGCGAACACCTGCTGTTGCGCATCCAGCGGCAAGGCTTCGCCGCTGCACACGATACGTTTCAGACCTGCGCAGCTTTCGACGCCCGGCTCATGGATAAACGCCTGCAACATCGACGGCACAAAGTGCAGTGTGCTGATGGCATGACGGTTGATGGTCTCGATCAGTTGCAGCGGATCGCGATGCGCCCCCGGTGCGGCGACCACCAGACGAGCGCCAGTCAGCAGCGGCCAGAAAAACTCCCACACCGACACGTCGAAGCTGAACGGGGTTTTCTGCAACACCGACTCGGTGTCGTCCAGTGCATACGCTTCCTGCATCCAGGACAAACGGTTGACCAGTGCGGCATGGCTGTTGCCGGCACCTTTCGGTTTGCCGGTGGAGCCCGAGGTGTAAATCACATACGCCAGATGCAACGGATCGACCACCACCTGCGGGCGGCTCTCGCTGTAGCGATCCAGCCAGTCGGCCTCCTGATCGAGAATGATCACCTGCACGCCATCAGTCGGCACTCGCGACAGCAGCGAACTTTGAGTCAGCAGCAAGGTAATGCCACTGTCCTCGACCATGTAGGCCAGGCGCTCCTGCGGGTATTCCGGATCGAGCGGCACATAGGCACCACCAGCCTTGAGGATCGCCAGCAGGCCAACGACCATTTCGACCGAGCGCTCGACACAAATCCCGACCAGGCTATCCGCTTGAACACCCTGCTCGCGCAGCAAGTGCGCCAACTGATTGGCTCGGGCATCGAGTCGGGCATAGGTCAGCGTGTTCTCGCCAAACACCAGCGCCGGTGCATCTGGATTGCGCGCTACCTGCGCTTCGATCAGATGATGAATCGGCTGGCCGGTCGGGTACACCGCCTGCACATTGTTCCAGTCATGCACCAGCGTGTGTTGCTCGGCGGCATCGAGTAACGGCAACTCGCCAACCCGTTGCGAGGTATCGGCGACCATCGCCTGGAGCAGACGCGTCCAATGCCGCGCCATACGCTCGATGGTCGTGGCATCAAACAGATCGCTGGAGTAAGTCAGTGCCGCATGCAACTTGCCGCCCTTCTCCCAGGTGTCCAGGCTGAGGTCGAACTGAGTCGTGCGGCTCTGCCAGTCGAGACTGCTCAACGACAGGCCCGACGCTGTGCCGACATTGGCCAGATCCGCAACTTGTGGCTGGTGGTTGTACATCACCTGGAACAGCGGCGTATGGCTCAAGCTGCGTTCCAGTTTCAAGGCCTCGACCAGCCGCTCGAACGGCAGATCCTGGTGGGCCTGAGCGCCGAGCGCGGTTTCCTTGATGGCGCGCAACAGATCATCGACCCGGGTCTGACCATCGAGTTGCGTGCGCAATACCTGGGTGTTGACGAAGAAGCCGATCAGGCCTTCGATTTCCGCACGGTTGCGGTTGGCGATCGGCACGCCGATGCGGATGTCGGTCTGGCCGGTATAACGGTGCAGCAGCGCATTGAAGGCACCGAGCAACAACATGAACAGCGTGACCTGATGCTTCTGTGCGGTGTTGCGCAGTTGCTCGGCCAATTGGCCGTCGACAGCGAATTCGTAGCGGGTGCCGCGATAGCTCGGCATTGCCGGACGCGAATGATCCAGCGGCAGTTCCAGCACCGGATGTTCATCACCCAGTTGTGCCTGCCAGTATTGCAATTGCCGCGCCTGCTCGCCGGCCTCCAGCCAGCGCCGCTGCCACAGCGCATAGTCGCTGTACTGGACCGCCAGCGCCGCCAGTTGCGGCTGCGCGCCAGCATCAAAGGCGTCGTAGCAGCGGATGAATTCGTCGATCAGCACGTTCATCGACCAGCCATCGGAGACGATGTGGTGCAAGGTCAGCAGCAGAACGTGTTCATCAGCGCCGAGCTTCAGCAGGGACACACGCAGCAACGGGCCCGTCGCCAGATCGAACGGCTGCACCGATTGCTGTTCGGCAGCACGGCTGACCGCCTGCTCGCGCTCATCGGCCGGCAGTGCGCTGAAATCCTCGTGATTGATGATCAGCGGCGCGGTGGCCGGCACTTGCCGCAAGCTGTCGTCAGGCTGGCGCTGGAATACTGTGCGCAGAGTTTCGTGACGCTCCACCAGGCTGGCGAACGATTGTTCCAGCGCCGCCAGATTCAGTTGCCCGCTCAGGCGCACCGCACCCGGCAAATTGTAGGCGCCGCTCTGCGGATCGAGTTGCCAGAGAAACCACATCCGCTGTTGCGCGTAGGACAACGCCTGGCGATCCTCGGCTTCAATGCCGGCGGGGATCGGGAATCGAGCGAAATCCACGCCCTCCTTTTGCAGGGCCGCGAGGAACATCTGGCGCTTTTCCAGGGGCAACCCGATAAACCGGCGAGCAAGTTTCAAGGAGTCTTCAGCATTCATTTCTTAGCATCCGGATCAGTAGGCAGGAAGCACAAAGGCACGTCGTCCCTATAAAACGAATCCAGACCGGAAAAATTAGCGAATGAGAACAACTGGCAGACAGGACGCCTGGGGAGAAATGAACAAGGCACAAATCAATGCGCGAGCGGGCTTGCTCGCGAACGCGGTGTATCAGCCGAGATCATTGGCGGCGGATAAAACCTTCGCGAGCAAGCACGCTCCCACAGAAAAATCAGGCGCTGACGAGCAGACCGTGCCGTCGATGATGCACATCCAGCTGATCCTTGATCACCCGCAGCACTTTGGCTTCGTGCTCATGAATGAAGAAGTGCCCACCGGCCAGCATGTCCACGGAAAAGCTGCCGTGGGTTTCCTTGCTCCAGCCAATCAATTGTTCAGTGGTGGCACGATCAGTGGTGCCGCCAAGCACATGCACAGGGCATTTGAGCAACGGACGCTGGATCGGCTGAAAGCGTCCGCACAGCAGAAAATCAGCTCGTAGCACCGGCAGCGTGAGACTCATCAACTCGTCGTTGGCGAGGATCTCTTCACTGGTGCCATTGAGGGTGCGCAGTTGATTGATCAATTCGGCATCGGTCTTGGGCTCGGAGAAACCACGGTCGTAGTCGCTGCGCATGGTCGGCGCCGCGGTACCGGAGGCAAATAACGCCACGGGCTCCGGCAACCCCAGTGCGCGCAGTGCGTGAGCCAGTTCGCTGGCCAGCAATGCCCCCAGGCTATGGCCGAAAATCGCATACGGCGCACGCAATGAAGTTTGCAGTTCGGCCGCCAATTGACGCGCCAGCGCACGCATGTCGGTTTGCAGCGCTTCGCCGAATCGCGCGCCGCGTCCCGGCAGTTCGACCGGTTGCAGCGTCAGCCACTCTGGCAGTTTGCGCCGCCAGCGGCTGTAAACCATGGCACTGGCGCCCGAATAAGGAAGGCACAGCAATGTCAGCTGAGTCACCCGGCTTACCTCGAAAAGTTGTCTGTATAGAAGAACGAAAGCGACCTTGTAGAAATTAGCCCTCGCCCCTGCCATCCAGTCACTTCAGGTGTCGGTAACTTTGCACCGCCGCGCCCAGCACGACGGCCCCGGCGGCAATCGCCAGCCAGAACCCGCTGCGGGCACCGAAGGCATCCACCAACGCTCCGGAGCCGGCAGCGCCGATGGCGACGCCAATACTCAAACCGGTCACCAGCCAGGTCAGCCCTTCGGTCAACTTGGCCGGCGGCACGATGCGTTCAATCAGCGCCATCGCCACAATCAACGTCGGCGAGAAGAACAGCCCGGCGACGAACACCGCCAACGCCAGCCCGAAAATATTGCTCGCCAGCAACAGCGGCAACGTGGTCACCGCCGTCGCTACACCGCCGTACAGAAACAGTCGCGGCAACGGTAATTTCGAGCGCATCGCGCCGAAGGCGATCCCGGCCAGACAGGAACCGATGGCGTAGACCGACAACACAATGCTCGCCGCCGCCGGTTGCCCTTGTTGCTGGGCGAACGCGACGCTGACCACATCGACCACGCCGACAATGATGCCCATGGCAATCATCAGCGCCAGCAGCAATTGAATGTCCGTCGAACGAATGATCGAACCCTGATGATGAGACTCATGCGGGTGCACCGCTGGCTCGGTACTGCGCTGGGCGACGAACGCGGTGACACCGATCGCCAGCATCAACAGCGCCGCCAATGGCCCCGCCTCGGGAAATGCCACTACACACAACCCCACCGACAATGGCGGGCCGACGATGAAACACACTTCATCAAGCACCGACTCCAGCGCATAAGCGGTCTGCAATTGCGGTTGACCACGATAGATTTCGGTCCAGCGCGCCCGCACCATCGCCGACATGCTCGGCATGCAACCGGCCAGCGCAGCAAAGATGAACAGCGTCCAGGTCGGCGCCTGCAAACGGGTACACAGCAACAACATCAACAGCGCCCCGCCGCCGATCAGTGCCGACACCGGCAGAACCCGCCCCTGACCATAGCGGTCGACCAGCCGCGAGACCTGCGGTGCACAAAACGCCGTGGCCAGAGCAAACGTCGCCGCCACTGCACCGGCCAGTCCGTAGCCACCCTGAAGCTGCGCGAGCATGGTGATCAGGCCGATACCGGTCATGGAGATCGGCATGCGCGCAATCATCCCGGCAATCACAAAAGCCCGGGCACCGGGGGCGTTGAACAGTTCGCGGTAAGGGTTTGCCATCGGATGCAGCCTCATTCAGGGCCGCCAAGTTGCCACAAGGCCAATGGGCGTGGAAGCAGTGAATTGTTGGTGGAGTGTGAAGCCCGCATTCCCCTGTAGGAGCTGCGGCACGCTGCGATCTTTTGATCTTGCTCTGAACTCTCAAGGCAATCGGCTAGTCAGCTAACTAGGCCCTCACCCAAGGCACAACCGCGCATGCACATTTCCCTCGCCCGTCAGGTTGCACTGGTCACTGGCGCCAGCTCCGGCATCGGCCACGCAGCCGCCAAAGCCCTCGCTGCAGCGGGTGCGGCCGTTGTCATCAACTACAACCGCCAGGCTGAACCTGCACAGGAACTGGCCCGGCAGATCATCGCCGATGGCGGGCAGGCACTGGCCATCGGCGCCGATGTGTCCAAGGAAGACGACGTCGAACGACTGTTCGCCGAGACGCTGGAAGCCTTCGGCTCACTGGACATTCTGGTCGCCAACTCCGGTATGCAAAAAGACGCAGCGGCTGTGGATATGTCGCTGGCGGACTGGAATCAGGTGATCGGCGTCAACCTCACCGGCCAGTTCCTCTGCGCCCGCGCCGCGTTGCGCATCTTCAAGCGTCAGGGCATCCGCGAAGGTGTGTCCCGCGCTGCCGGCAAAATCATTCACATGAGTTCGGTGCACCAGCGTATTCCGTGGGCCGGACATGTCAATTACGCCGCGTCCAAGGGTGGCGTCGACCAACTGATGCAAACCCTGGCTCAGGAAGTCAGCCGTGAGCGCATCCGCATCAATGGCATCGCTCCCGGAGCGATTCGCACGGCTATAAATAAAGAGGCCACCGAAGGCGCGGCCGGCGAAAAACTGCTCGACCTGATTCCCTACGGCCGTATCGGCGATGTCGAGGATGTCGCCAACGCCGTGGTGTTTCTCGCCTCCGACGCCGCCGACTACATTGTCGGCACCACCCTGTTCATCGATGGCGGCATGAGCCTCTATCCGGAGTTTCGCGGCAATGGCTGAACATCATCCCGAACGACAAAGCGCTATCGACGCCCACGGCATCATCGGCGACATGCGCAGCGCGGCACTGGTCAACGACAAGGGCAGCGTGGATTTTTTCTGCTGGCCGGAGTTCGACAGCCCGACGATTTTCTGTTCGCTACTCGACAGTCCAGAGGCGGGGATTTTCCAGCTCGCTCCGGATTTGCCGGATGCCCGCCGTGAGCAGATTTATTTGCCGGACACCAATGTTCTGCAAACCCGCTGGCTCAGTGAATTTGCGGTGGTGGAAATCACTGATCTGCTGCCGATTGGTGACAGCGTCGATGACCTGCCGCTGTTGATGCGTCGGGTCCGAGTGGTCAGCGGGGAAGCGAAGTTCCACATGCGCTGCGCCGTTCGCCACGACTATGCCCGCGCCGAAACCAGTGCGCAGATGGATGGGCAAACGGTGGTGTTCAGCGCCGAAGGTCAGCCATCGCTGCGACTGGTAGCGGATCAGCCGATGTACATCGATGCCGAGTCGGCGCTGGCGTCGTTCAGCTTGAAACAGGATCAGAGCGCCGAGTTTCTACTCGGTGGCGCAGACGATCCGCGTTTTGCCGAGGACGCGGCCAAGTTGTGCATGGAACGCACGCTGAAGTTCTGGCGCGACTGGATCGGCCAGTCCAACTACCGTGGCCGCTGGCGCGAAATGGTCAACCGTTCGGCGCTTGCGCTCAAGCTGCTGACCTCACGCAAACACGGGGCAATCCTCGCGGCGGCGACGTTCGGCCTGCCGGAAGCCGTCGGCGGCGAACGCAACTGGGACTACCGCTACACCTGGGTCCGCGACGCCTCGTTTACCGTGTATGCGTTCATGCGCCTGGGCTTTGTTGAAGAAGCCAACGCCTATATGCGCTGGATGCGCGGCCGGGTCAGTGATTGCCATGGCCAATCGATGAAGCTGAACATTCTGTACGCCATCGACGGACGTCAGGAATTGCCGGAAACCGAACTCACGCATTTGTCCGGCCACGGCGGCGCAAAACCGGTACGCATTGGCAATGGCGCGTATGACCAGATTCAGCTGGATATCTTCGGCGAACTGATGGATGCGGTGTATCTGGTCAACAAGTACGGCGATGCGATTTCCCACGAAGGCTGGAAGCACGTGTGTGAAGTGGTCAATCAGGTGTGTGAGACCTGGCAGACCGAAGACGTCGGCATCTGGGAAATGCGCGGTGAGACGCACCATTTCCTGCACTCACGGCTGATGTGCTGGGTGGCGCTGGATCGGGCGATTCGGCTAGCCTCGAAACGCTCGCTGCCGGCCCCGTTTGCGCAATGGGATCAGACCCGTCAGGCGATCTACGCGGATATCTGGGACAACTTCTGGAATGAAGAGCGCGGGCATTTTGTGCAGTACAAGGGCGGCACTGCTCTCGATGGTTCGATGCTGTTGATGCCGCTGGTGCGTTTCGTCAGCGCCAAGGACCCGCGCTGGCTCTCGACCCTCGAAGCCATCGAGAAACATCTGGTGCGCGATGGCATGGTTTATCGCTATCGCAACGATGACGCCAATATCGACGGTTTGGCCGGCACCGAAGGCGCGTTTGCCGCGTGTTCGTTCTGGTACGTCGAATGCCTGGCCCGCGCCGGGCAGGTGGAAAAGGCGCATCTGGAATTCGAACAACTGCTGCGTTACGCCAATCCGCTGGGGTTGTATGCAGAAGAGTTCGACAGCCATGGGCGACATCTGGGCAATACCCCGCAGGCGTTGACGCATCTGGCGCTGATCAGTGCGGCGAGTTTTCTGGACAGGCGGTTGAGTGGCGAAAAGGACTCGTGGCAGCCGTAATGTTCGTCAGAGCCTGTCGGAAATGTCCAATTGCACACAGTGTTTGTAGGATCTTGCCCACACATTTCTGAAAGATGTCTGCACTCTGTGGCGAGGGGATTTATCCCCGTTGGGCTGCGAAGCGGCCCCCGTCCCTGATCTGCTCACTTCATCACAAGTACCGCATCGACTGGCTTTGCGACTGCTGCGCAGCCGAACGGGGATAAATCCCCTCACCACAGTTATGCGGTTCGACACCTACACGCCTTAAACAAATCAACCGCACTTCGTGCCCCGCAACTCGCACTTACACCCTGAAATACCTTGTTGCCAGCTGTTACATCCCCCCCTACCATCCACCGCAACGGGCACAGCGGAGCTGTCCAATAAAACCCGAATTCAAGGAACCAGAATGACCCAGCACGTCCACCGTCCCATCGACATGCCCTTGCGCACCGGCCTCAACCGCAGCCAACTCTGGGAAGCCGCCGACAACGGCCTGATCAAGTGCTGGGAAGTCGGCCGCCAGCGCGCCGCACGCTTCCCCGACCTCGCCCAACGCTGCCTCGCCGACGAACTGCCCGTGCTCGGCTGGAAAGGTGGCGTCAGCCGCAGCCTGAAGAAAAGCCAAAAATACGGTTCCCTGAAGTATCTGGCGCAGTGGCAGGGATTACGCGGAGAGGATCTGGATATTGATCTGAGCGTCGAACGGGCACTGACCTGTTCGCGGACGAAAATGGTGGTGACGTTTACCCCGGATCGGACGAAGTATTTCAATCAGGTGCCCGAAACAGAAACCCCAGCCTGATAGAGCAACTGTGGCGAGGGAGCTTGCTCCCTCGCCACAAGGTTCATCTGCAACAGGTTCAGCGGTTTGGTCTAGTGTTGCTGGACGCCTATTTTTTCGGAGCCTTCCATGACTGACATCCAACATGTACGGACGCAGACCCTGGACATTGCCTGCGAAAATCATGGTCCCGACAGCGGCGAACCAGTGATTCTGCTTCACGGATTCCCCTACTCTCCCCGCGCCTACGATGAAATTGCTCCGACCCTCGCAGCCAAGGGTTATCGGGTCATCGTTCCATATCTGCGCGGCTACGGCCCGACCCGATTTAACAGTCCGGACACTTTGCGCTCAGGGCAGCAAGCAGCGCTGGCTCAGGACTTGCTGGATCTGATGGATGCGCTGGGGATCGAACAAGCCACCCTCTGCGGTTATGACTGGGGCGGTCGGGCGGCGTGCATTGTTGCGGCGCTGTTTCCAGAGCGGGTACGTGGTCTGGTGACCGGAGACGGCTATAACCTGCAAAACATTCCACATTCGACCCAGCCGCTGGCCCCAGAGACCGAGCATCGGCTGTGGTACCAGTATTATTTCCACACGCCACGCGGCATTGAAGGTCTGAGGCAAAACCGACGGGAGTTTTGCGAACTGCTTTGGCGTCTGTGGTCGCCGACGTGGACGCAAAACGCCGAGCGCTATCCGCTGAGTGCCCCAGCCTTCGACAATCCCGACTTTGTCGACGTGGTGATTCATTCCTACCGACATCGTTTCATGTATGCACCGGGCGATCCGGCTCTGGAATGGATGGAGCAACTGCTGACAAGACAACCGGCAATCAGCGTGCCGACCATCTCCCTGTGTGGCGCCGATGACGGCGTCGGTCCGGCGCCAGCAGAAGATGAGGACATAGACCATTTCACCGGGCCATATGAGCGGCGGGTACTGGCCGATGTTGGGCACAACATTCCGGAAGAGGCCCCGCAGCAAACGCTTACGGCGTTGCTGGATCTATTGCAGCGATGAATGAAGCCCCTTGGAACCGCATAGCTGTGTAAGAGTTTGACTGGCATTTGTAGTAGCACATGGCTACTCTCATTGGATCCACATCAAACATATCTTTCGCCTTCCCCCGTGGGGGTAGGCGCTATGCGCATGACAAGGAATGCTTTACATGGGCGAGAACTCCGGCATCGAAATCGAATTGCCAATCGATCAAGGCGAACAAGCACACCAGCCGACGCCCAAAAATCTGTTGGCGCAGGACGTCTATAAAAAGATTGTCGAGCATTTGAAAAGCAGCCTTGGCAAAACTCCTTCCCTCGACAGCCAGTCCGACGATCTGGACGATTATCGAAGCCATGAAGCCATCCTCATCGACGGAGGTCGAGGCACAGGTAAAAGTTCGGTCCTGGTGAATCTCGCAACGTATCTCAAAGATGACAAGGATCTGCTGATCCTTAAACCGGTAGACCCGACCCTTCTGGAAAACGGTGATGACCTTCTGCTCAACGTGATCGTCGCCGCGCTGATGCGGGATAAGACAGTACGCACCGCCTTGCAGAACCGGGAAAAAGAGGCCGAAGCTTTTTACGAACAATTGCATAAATTGGGCGCGGCACTGGAAGGTATCCAGAAGCAGAAAGAGCAATACGGCCTCGACAAACTTCGAGCTTTCATGGGCAATCAATCTCTGGCTGAGCATGTTCACATTCTGCTCAAAAAAACGTTGTCGTTGACTGGAAAAAGGCTGGTTGTACTCCCTATTGATGATGTCGATACATCGCTGCAATTGGCATTTGAAAACATAGAAGTTGTTCGTAAATACCTGACCTCGCCGTTTGTCGTGCCACTGATCAGCGGTGATCTAGGCCTATACGATGAGGTTATCTGGCGGGAGTTCCATGGGCGGCTGACGCATCAGAAGGCGGCCATCGAAGAAGAAGCCGAAACCAGAGCGCGGGATCTAGCAGAAGAGTATCAACGCAAAATCCTGCCATTACCCCGCAGGATCAAATTGCCTGCATTAACAAGTTATTTGCAAAATCAGAAAATCATCCTGACGAACCACGGTTCAAAAATTTTCCCACTGGCCACACTTCAGCATTGGCTCAATGCGTTATTGAACGAACGTGTGAACGGAGAGGAAAATAGCCGCTTAGAACTTCCGCTGCAAACAGTTCGAGAAATGACCCAATTTATTAATGGGTGCAAGCATCTAATTCCGGCACTCGAGGAACATCTAAGCCTGGATTTGAACAGTGTTTCACCTCAGACACTTCCAACGATGCTTAAGCGCTTGCTGTTCATGCCTTTGGGCATTGCCACGGCTGTGCAGGATTTTGAAGAAGAATACAATAAGGCGACTTTCAGTAGCGAACCACATCGACGGGACATACGAACTGGCAAAGAGCGCGCATATCGAGCCTTGGGGGCAAGCACTGCAGGTATTCCGGAAAAATTCAAGGCCGACTTTACCCCCTATATCCAGCAGTGGTATAAGGCGATTTCGGACTACTTTCAGTATCACCGAAAAGGAGGAGCGGCCTACTTCACTGCTTCCACTAATGAAAAATGGCTGACAGCTAACAGCGACAGCAAAAAAATATCTGTATTGGCTCACGACATGTTCCAACCGTTGGAACAAAGTGTTAAAAAATACGAAACCTTCGAAAGCATTGCTGGTATAAAACAATCGTGGTCTGGAGTTTATTCATCGGTAGTGCCGCAAGCTTGGATTGAGCGAATTCCAGAATCGACTGTTTTGTCCTTCCCAATTCCGGAAAAGGGTCAAAGAATACCAATCAAACCGTCCTCGAGTTGGTCGTTGAATGTACAAACCCCGGAAGCCTTGCACGGCAAAGCCGAACTTGCGCGCCAACTGTTAGTGCACTGGAGTTTTTATTCACCCAACCAACGTGCCAACCTCGTTCTTCACGGGCGAATTTTTGAACTGGTGGTGGCCAGCCTGGTTCGTGATATTTCGGAAATCGAAATCGCAGATATTATCAACCGCCCGCCTTTTCACTCAATGGCAGCACTGGCTCATACCAACACTCTGAATCTCTCGGAAGCCTTTGAAGTATCCGAAGATGAAAAAGAAGAAATAAGTACAGAAGAGGCAGTCAAGGGAGATCAAAAAACCAAGGAAACCATTTCAGATTTCACCGCGGAAATAAATAATTGGCGTCGCCAGCACAACATCCAAGTGCCGCACAGCTGGTTGATTTATAACGTTATGAATAGAGCTTTTAATCAAATCAGCGCATTTTCGCCTAACAAAAAATCGAACAATTATTCATTGTTAGAGATTATAGACTCGGGAATGCGCATGTTCAACTCAGTGTGGTCCGCCTTCGGTAGTTTTGAAAAAGGTGAAACCTTTGGCCTGCCGCGAATCATTGCCTACGTCAACATGTCTAGCTCCAGCATAAACTTCGAACAGCACGCGCATTATCGGCAAAACATCTTGCCTTTTCTTCAAAAAATAAACGAACGGGGTCAACACCACAACTTCAAAACCGGATCATATACGTTCGCACTAGAGTCACATCCACTGCGAGCTTTGTTACAGGAAATACTTCAACGCGACCATCCGCAACAGAAAAGCTCAAAAAACAATCAAACTAACGAAAAGGCGACAAGAAAACGCACAACCATGACCCCATCAACAGAACTCAACAAAATCATTAACGCCACCGCAAGAGAACTCGGCATCACTTTAAAAAACCAATCATCCATAAACGCGCTTGACGCTGCGACAATGCTACGCTTCTTAAATCTTGTTCTTGAGCGATGCAACAAAACACTTGCAATAGAGTTCCATAAAATTATAAGTGGTGCGAAAGTTAATCCGGGGCCTCAGCGCCACCTTCAATACATGCACGAACAGTTTTTACTTCGACCAAGAGGCTCTGCTGGGACAGGTCCAGCCTGATGCTCGACCAGTCGCTATTCGAACTCGCCAGCGCGACATGTTTCTCCAGCACATCCCTGGCGGAAACGTTGCGCGCGCGACTGTTGTCAGCACCGAACCTGGGTGATCCGACCCGGCACGATTCATTTCATGAAACTTGTCTGCGCAATTTGCGCAAGGATCTTGATGCCGATTACCCGCGTCGATTTCGTATCAACGATATGGATCTGGCACTCGAAACTCTTTGGCCCCGCAATCTCTTTCTAGAGTCCCAAGGCGGACGTCTGGACATGCTCGACGGTTTGTTCGATCAGCTGTTTCTCGAAAACGGTGACGTCATTCAATATCGGGATGACCGTGTGCAGGCCTACGTGCGAAGCGCTGCACGTCTCGATCCGGCGTTGCTGGCTGGCTGGCGGATCGCCAAACGCTTGAGAGAACAGCCGAGACTGGGATGCAATGACCTGTCGCGCATTGTCGAGGCTCAACAACCGTTTTTCAGCCCCAGAGCTCAGACTGATAAGGCCTTTGCGGAAAACCATGTGCACTTGGGTGGAGTTCATTACGACGGCCTGGTCCTGATGTCGGGATTGAGTACACCACTCAAGGAACTGGCGAACGAACCGGCGCTCAAGGTGCTTCCGTCACTGCAGCGATTGACGCAAAGACTGCTAATGGACATAGGTACTACTCCACTTGAGAACAAAGATGTTCGAAAAATCTGCATCGAGACTTTGGGCAGTCGCTGGAAAATAGAACCTCCCGTCGCCATAAACTGGAGATGGCTTGCTGAAAAACAGATGGAACCGGCAGACGTCCTGCATCCGCATTGGCAACGACAGAAAATCGCACGTGCTTTGGTCAAGGGTGATACTGGCAAGGCATGGTTATGGTTCGTGATCTGGTGCTGGACCCGATATCAGGACCCGGCCTGCAGCAGCGAACTGCGCATGGCCCTGTTCTATCTGCTCAACTCATTGACCCACATGCGTCGCCAACTTCTGATGGACGGTCAAGGTTTGACCCGTTTCGTTGACGTTTACAACAATCATGCACGCCGCAATCTGGGATGGGATCAACAGTACACCGACGCCGCGCGGCGTATCTTTCACGGTGATGGCGATGTGGCTGAAATCAAGGTTGTCCATCACCAGTTCACACCCCAGGCAGTCGTCCAGTGGTTGGGCCATCTGGCAAACGCCATCGGCCTCGATTCCGCTCCCAAACTTCAACCAGTGCCTTTGGCAAAGCAATTGGCAATGCGTAATGCATTTGAACGCTGGCATTTTTGCATCCATCTGATTCGGGATGAGTTCAGTCGGGACAATCCTTCGAACGTTTGGCTTGAGGCCAATAAGCTAGAAAGCAAGCTCAACAGTAATGCCTCGTGGGAACGTGAAGAGCTTATCAATACCTCAACCCTATGGCCTGGTCGTTTGCAGCCCGCACGCTGGATAAGGGGATTGGATGTTGCCGGTGACGAAAATGCGGTAAAGACAGAAGTGTTCGCACCTGCTCTCAGATGGTTGCGTCAAGGCCTGCAATGCAAACCGTTTCTGGCAGCGCCATCATCGGGTCTGCACCTGAGCGTTCACGCCGGCGAAGACTATGCGCACCCACTATCGGGTATGCGCCACATTGATGAAACCGTAGTGTTCTGTGAAATGCGTGCAGGTGATCGGCTCGGACACGCCCTTGCAATCGGCGTAGAACCTAAAATGTGGCTGGAACGACATGGTGAAGCAGTTTTGCCACTCGACGAGCACGTCGACAATCTGGTTTGGGCCTGGCATCACGCGTGCGAAATGAGCCCTCATCTCGACTTGGCCGCACAGATTGTTCCGAAACTTGAGCGAACCTTACGTCGGCTGATTCCATATCTTTCTTGGCTATGTGAAGGTCAAGTTCCTCCGACAATAGAACAGCTTTTTGACGCATGGCGGATGCGCCGTAATTGTTACCACTATGTAACACGCAACATCATTGCTCCTTTTGAGGATGCCAAATTCAATATTGCCGTGCCTGACCGACGTGAGTTCGAACGACACTCAAAAGAACATCCATCCCCTGCGGTCGCGCTTTATAAACAGCGTTGGCGAGTACTTTCAAGCCGTCGAAGCGGTTTGAATGAATACATCTGGGCGCCTCAAGACCAACAAAGACAGGTCGTTTGCAAGGTTCGAATTCGTCAATCGGATCATGAGTCCGACAGCCACTATCGGACAAAATGTGATTTGAACCTGATTACCGTCACCGAAACATCCAACGAAGTTGTGTTCATGCATGCACTTCAGGATTGGCTTCTGGACAGATACGACCGCCTCGGACTGATTATTGAAGCCAACCCGACATCTAACGTTTACATCGCACGGTTGAAATGCCATAGCGAACATCCTGTTTTCAGATGGTACCCACCTGACGAAAGCACTTTGCATAAAGGCGCCAAACACAATCTGTTCGGCTTGCGACGTGGTCCAATCAAATTCTGCGTCAATACCGACGATCCGGGCATCATGCCAACCACGTTGCGGACCGAGTTTTCACTTCTGAGAGAAGCAGCTCAGGCGCATGAAGTGTCTCGAACTCAGGCGGAGCAATGGCTGGAGCGCATCCGCCTATTGGGCCTTGAGCAGTTCAATCAGAAACATGAATCGCTGTGGGGATAGAAAAAGCCGTATCCGCACTTCCATGTTTTTACACGTACTCAACTTCCACCAACAGCCAAACCAACAGGGATGAAACGTATTCAGCATGACAACCCAAGATAACGAACTACTGAAGCCAGATTCTTTTAAGGCATTCCTTGGCGCACTAAAACTGATTCACGGCGCAAAGCAAGACAAGGAGTCCCTCAAGCGTATCGTCGAGGCAATAAACGCGTTGATTTATACCAGCGTCGATTACTACGCACTGGCCGGAAAAAGACATAGTTCCAGAGCAACCATAACGCGCTGGGTCGCCATCGTGTTTGGCACGATAGGTGTGCTCGCCCCCTTGTTAGGCGGAATCAATGATTGCTTCAAGGGACTGGTGGGCTGGGGGTATCCCGCACTAGCCATCGCTGGTGCGGCCATGCTGGCTGATCGATCCTTCGGTTATACCCGAGGTCATATTCGGTACGTCATTGCGCGTCTGGAGTTGAAGCACCTGATGACAAGCTTCCAGGTGGGATGGTCATTGTGGCTGGCTAACAACCCGCAAGATCAACTCGCATCAGAACAGCTGAAAGAAGCCGAGAATATTCTGTATACATTTATCGACCGAGCACATGAAATCGTTAAGGCAGAAACCGCTGTTTGGGGCATCGCTGTCGTTGAGGATATGCAGGAACTTAAAAATCTGATTGGGCAGAACCCGCAAACCAAGCCTGACGCCTCAAAAGATCCCGTTTGACTCAAGTTTCATCCTCAAAATCTCAGCGTCCTGCTGGCAACGGCATGACGCTCTTCCAATACTTTCTACTCTCGCTTTCTAATCTGCCGCCTCACCAACCGAAAACCGCTCCCGATAAGCCTGCGGCGTCACCCCAATCGCCCGCAGAAAACTGCGGCGCAAGGTCTCTTCGCTGCCAAACCCGCAGTTGGCTGCCACGCGTTTGACTGGCAGGCCGGTGTCGCTGAGCAATCGCCGAGCGGTTTCGACGCGGATCAGTTCGATGGCCCGCGCCGGGGTCTGGCCGGTGTCGGCGCGGTAGTGGCGGACGAAGCTGCGTTCGCTCATGCCGGCCTGTTCGGCGAGGGTCGGGATGCCGAGATCGCAGGTGAGGTTTTCGGCGATCCAGGCGTGCAGTTCGTCGAAGCGGTTGCCTTGATTTTGCAGGGATAGCGTCACGCTGAATTGTGATTGCCCGCCCGGGCGTTTGAGAAACACCACCAGATGCCGGGCGACGTCCAGCGCGATATCGCTGCCCAGGTCTTCTTCGACCATGGCCAGCGCCAGATCGATACCAGCGGTGACACCCGCCGAGGTCCAGACCGGGCCGTCGTTGATGAAGATCGGATTGGCCTCGACCTGCAAGTTCGGGTGTTGCTGCGCCAGTTGTTCGCAGCGGGTCCAGTGGGTAACGACGCGGCGCCCGTCGAGCCAACCGCTGGCCGCCAGCAGAAACGCGCCGGTACACACCGAGGCAACGCGCCGACATTTCGCGGCGTGTTCGCGCACCCAATCCACCAGCGACACATCTTCGGCGGCGGGATAAATGCCCCAGCCTCCAGCGATGATCAAGGTGTCGCTGGCCTCTTGCGGCAACGGCTCGGCCAGCACCGCCAAGCCCGCCGACGACATCACTGCCCCGCCTTCGCTGGCGATCACGCTTGGCGCGTAGGGAATCGGCAGTCCGCGCTGGCGGGCGATGTCGTTGGCCGAGGCGAAAACCTGCAACGGGCCGGTGACGTCGAGGATCTGCATGTTGGCGAACGCGAGTACGTGAATGGCTTTGGGCATTTGGCGTAATTCGTGGGGTTATTGGCGTATGCGCCAGACGCTACGCGCCTACAGTGAAGCCGTCCACCCCTTTTAATGGAGCAAAAGCCATGGCGTTGCAGATCGGTTTTCTGTTGTTTCCACAGGTGCAGCAACTGGACCTGACCGGACCGTATGACGTGCTGGCGTCGTTGCCGGACGTGCAGGTGCATCTGATCTGGAAAGATCTGGTGCCGGTCACCGCGAGTACCGGTCTGGTGCTGAAACCGACTATTACCTTCGACGATTGCCCCGATCTGGATGTGATCTGCATCCCCGGTGGCGGCGGCGTCGGGCCGCTGATGGAGGACGAGCAGACACTGGAATTCATCAAGCGTCAGGCGGCGCAGGCCAAGTATGTGACGTCGGTGTGTACTGGGTCGCTGGTGCTTGGCGCGGCGGGATTGCTTCGGGGTAAACGTGCGACCACGCATTGGGCGTATCACGAACTGTTGCCGACGCTGGGCGCGATTGCAGTCAAGGATCGCGTGGTGCGCGACGGTAATCTGTTTAGCGGTGGCGGGATTACCGCGGGGATCGATTTTGCCCTGACGCTGGCCGCCGAATTGATCGGCGCCGAGGCTGCGCAGGTGCTGCAGTTGCAACTGGAATATGCTCCGGCTCCACCGTTCAATGCGGGTAGCCCGGACACTGCGTCGCAGCACGTCCTCGACGAAGCACGCAACCGCGCTGCGGCATCGTTGAAGACGCGCACGCAAATCACTGAGCGCGCGGCTGCCAGACTTAACCTGCACTGATTTTCTGCCGATCACCAAGCCCGCTTCCACAGTTTTTGTGTCCGGTCGCAGTATTGGCATATGTCGAAAAACCAAATGTAGGAGTGAGCCTGCTCGCGATGGCGGTGTGACAGGCAGCATCAATGTCGGCTGATAGGTCGCCATCGCGAGCAGGCTCACTCCTACAGGGATTTGCGGTTGGATGCGGGGTTGGTGAACACGCTTAACCCTGTGGGAGCCGGGCATTGTTGTGTCAGACAGACCGCTATCGCTGGCCAGCTCCCACAGGTACTGATGTTGGCTAAAGGTTTGCGTCCTGTCCCGACTTCCCGCCACACCTTTACTTGTCCCCTGCCGCCCGCCCGTGTAGAAAGCCTTCCCCTGAGCATTTGAAACACAAGGATTCACATGAAGGCTTTGCCATGGCTCTATCTCGGGCTTCTCGCCATTGGTTACGGACTGGCTCTGTCATACGGCCACCTCGGCTGGCTCGCACTGATTTCCGTGGGGCTGCTGCTGGTCGCCGGTTTTGCTGTGCGCCAGCAAACCATCCCGGTCGCGCGATATCTCGGGCATGGCCTGTTTATCGTTCTGGCCCTGTCGCTGGCCCTGCATTGGTTGCCGGGGTTTTATAACGGTCGGGCGATTGATCCGCAGCGTTTCAGCGACAACTCCGTGCCGTTTTCGATGTACATGAATCTGGACAAACCGCTGATTGGCTTCTGGCTGTTACTGGCCTGTCCATGGATCGTCGCCCGCCGCTCGTTGCGCCTGACGGTTTACGCCACGACCCTCGCGCTGACCCTGAGCGTGATCCTCGCGCTGGGCGGTGCGCATCTACTCGGCATGATCGATTGGGCACCGAAATGGCCGGATCAGTCGTGGATCTGGGTGCTGAACAATCTGCTGCTGGTGACGCTGGTCGAGGAAGCGCTGTTTCGCGGCTATATACAGGGCGGTCTGAGCCGAACCTTCAAACAGCTGCCTTATGGCGAGAACCTTGCGCTGCTGCTCGCGTCTTTGCTGTTCGGCCTGGCCCACATCGGGGCGGGATGGACCTGGGTGTTGCTGGCTGGCTTGGCGGGTATAGGCTACGGCCTGGCCTACCGTTTTGGCGGACTCGGCGCGGCAATCGCCACGCATTTCGGCCTGAATCTGCTGCACTTCGGCCTGTTCACCTATCCGATGCTGGCGGGTTGAAACAAGGGCCGTTTTGCGACGCCGTGCTGATTATTGAAAAATATTTTCAATAAATACCTGACACCGCCGACAACCTTTCAAAGCCTTGCGGATTGAAGAATCATGCGTAATAACCAGCCCATCACACAACGCGAACGGACTTTCCCCGCTCAGCAACGGTTGATTTCCACAACCGACGCCAAGGGCGTGATCACCTACTGCAACGACGCTTTCGTCGAAATCAGCGGGTTTTCGCTTGAGGAACTGATCCGTGCGCCGCACAACCTGTTCCTACACACAGACGTGCAGGCTGCGGTGTTTTCGCACATGTGGGGCACACTGAAACAAGGCTTGCCATGGATGGGCATTGTCAAGAATCGCTGCAAGACCGGGGATCATTACTGGGTTAACGCCTATGTAACGCCGGTGTTCGACGGCAAACAGGTGGTCGGTTACGAGTCGGTGCGGATCAAACCCACCGCCGAACAGATCCGCCGTGCCGAAGCGCTCTACCAACGCATCAACCAAGGCAAGTCGGCAATTCCTTCCAGCGACAAATGGCTGCCGGTGCTACAGGACTGGCTGCCGTTCATTCTGGTCAGCCAGTTGAGCTTCGTGATCGGCGCAACCCTGAACTCGCACTGGGGCTTCGCGCTCGCTGCCGGTCTGTCGGTGCCGCTGGGCCTGATGGGTCTGCAATGGCAACAACGCGGGCTCAAACGCCTGCTGCGTCTGGCCGAGCAGACTACGTCCGACCCGCTGATCGCGCAGATGTACACCGACAGCCGTGGCGCACAGGCGCGTCTGGAAATGTCGATCCTCAGCCAGGAAGCCCGCCTGAAAACCTGCCTGACTCGCCTGCAAGACACCGCCGAACACTTGACCGATCAGGCCCGACAGTCCGACGCTCTGGCGCACAACAGCTCTACCGGTCTGGAACGTCAGCGCGTGGAAACCGAACAGGTCGCCACCGCCGTCAACCAGATGGCTGCGACCACCCAAGAAGTCGCGAGCCACGTGCAGCGCACCGCCGACGCCACTCAGGAAGCCAATCGCCTGACCGGTCGCGGTCGCGACATCGCCGGGGAAACCCGCGAAGCCATTCAGCGCTTGTCCGTTGTCGTCGGTGAAACCGGTCTGACCGTGACCCAACTGGCCAAGGACAGCGACGAAATCGGCGGCGTGGTCGACGTGATCAAAGGCATCGCCGACCAGACCAACCTGCTGGCGCTCAACGCCGCCATCGAAGCCGCCCGTGCTGGCGAGATGGGCCGCGGTTTTGCCGTAGTGGCCGATGAAGTTCGTCAACTGGCGCAACGCACCAGCGAATCGACCGGGCAGATCCACGCCCTGATCGCCAAGTTGCAACAGACGGCTTCGAGCGCCGTGCAAACCATGGAAGCCGGGCATCGTCAGGCGGAAGAAGGCGTGGCGCGAGTGCTGGAAGCGGATCAGGCATTGGTCGGAATCAGCGAAGCGGTGGCCAACATCACCGACATGACCACGCAGATCGCTGCCGCGACCGAAGAGCAAAGTGCGGTGGCTGAAGAAATCAGCCGCAACATCAGCAACATCTCGGAACTGGCGGATCAGACCTCGGAACAGGCGCATAACTCGGCGCTGCTGAGTGAAGAGCTGACCAAGACTGCCAACACGCAATACTCGTTGGTGGAGCGGTTTAACCGCTGATTGAACTGGTGATACGAAAAACCCGGATGGCGAGAGCTTCCGGGTTTTTTATTGCTTGTCTGGAATTGATGGTGTCCGGCAGACCGCTATCGCGAGCAGGCTCACTCCTACATTGATCTGCGGTGGCCACAGATTATATGCCCGACAAAGATCCAATGTAGGAGTGAGCCTGCTCGCGATGAGGCCAGTTTTAATGGCGACAATCCCCTCAGTGAGCAGGGCTTTGAATAGGCTCGCAAATCAACACTCCTGAGGTTTAGCCGCTAAAAATCAAAAGATCGCAGCGTTCCGCAGCTCCTGCACTGATCACTTGTAGGAGCTGCGGAACGCTGCGATCTTTTGATCTTGACCAGTAGCGCTTATTCCTTCGGAACAACGTTATCCAACGCCTGATTCACCGCCAACTCCCCCAGCATCACAACCTGCGCAATACCCAGCAAAGTCTTGCGGTTCGGCCCTTCCAGCAGCCCGGCGAAATCACCGAGCATGACCGTCGCCGATGCCAGAGATTCGCAGGCATTTGCCAGCAGGGATTCGGTATCGGATTGCGGGTTGACCATGAACATGCTGCTTGGGGAATAAGGTGCGGCCATGATTTTGGCCGCAGGCGTGAGGTAATGGTCGAGGGCGCGTTCGGCTGCTTCGTGGAGCTTTCTCGAATCGAGTGATTCGTAAGGTGAAGCCGGGTCAGACTCTGGCGCAATCGGTGTGGTTTTGGTCATCAGCTGGAACTCCGTTTCAGAGCCGCACAGGGGCTCTAATGGAAGGAGGGAGCAAGCTCCCTCGCTCATCTGCGTAGCGATTAGTCGGGTACGCGCTGGTTATCCAGAACGCGATTGACCACCAGTTCGCTGAGCATGATCAGCTGTTGCAGCACCAGCATCGATTTACGCTGTGAGGTGTCCAGCGTGCTTGCGATTTCACTGGCCAGGTCGCTGGCTGACGACAACGATTCGCAGGCTTCGACCAAGAGTGTTTCGTCATCCACGGTGGGGTCGATGAGAAAGATCTTGTTGGGCTTTTGGGGGTACATCGACCCTCTGAGCGTCTTGGGATTGAGATAGAAATTGATGGCGCGGTCTGTCGCCTCTTTGATCTTTTGAGGGTCGAGAAACGGGTCGTAGGGGATTGAGCTGGTGTCTGGGGGGTTGGGTGTGGCTTTGAACATGAATGAAACTCCTACTACAGATTTAAGGAGCCATCACCCTCTCGCTACCAAACGATGGGTGGCGGCCATACGCGGGTTGGTAGACCGGCTGCAATAGGAACCCGGCGCTCGCAAAGGAGCCCCACGCATGACCACCATAAAACCGAGCCAAAAAAGAAGCCCCATAAGGTGTTGCCATACAACTATTACAGACGGGCTACCAAACCCGATCACTGTTTTTCAGTGACAGGGAAACGATATAGCCCGACCCATAGTCGTGTAAGCCGGCGGATTCTGGCGTACGCGTAGGTAACGGCGCAAGGCGTTGTAGCCTTTATGGCGTAACGGTTCGTGTACTTTAAACATGCGTACCGGATTAAGTTTATGGACAGCCGATACACCGCTTTCGCGAGCAAGCTCACTCCCACATTTGGACCGCATACATCCGGTGGAGATTGGTCGGCTGTCACGCCGCCATCGCGAGCAGGCTCACTCCTACAGAAAGCAAAAGCAAAACAGCCCCACGCCACGCCGCCATCCCGTTGTAGGAGCTCACGAGTGAAACGAGGCAGCGATCTTTTGATCTTGTTTTAATGAAGCAAGGTCAAAAGATCGCAGCGTGCCGCAGCTCCTACAAAGAATACGCATATCTGCCAGAGCCTGGTCGGCTGTCAGGCCGCCAAGTCTGCTTTGCTCTTCACCACTCAACAGGATGAGCGTTAGCTCGGCTGAGCTCTTGATCTTGGAAGGCAAAGTCAAAAGATCGCAGCGTGTCGCAGCTCCTACAAAGAATGCGCACGCCTGCCAGAGCCTGGTCGGCTGTCAGGCCGCCAAGTTCTGCTTTGCTCTTCACCACTCGCAGGATGAGCGTTAGCTCGTCTGCAGATCTTGATCTTGACCTTGATCCACGGGCGACGTCGGAAGGCTGAGTGGAGGGATTCATCCGGGGGTGGGAGCGCAGCGACCGTTTGGCGCAGCCAAACACATCGAGAGGAGGTGCAGCGCAGCAAACCGTAGGCGATGCCCCCCGGATGAGTCCCGGAGCGAAGGAACCCCGAGCCTCAGCGAGCGGGCCGCACGTAGGAGCAAGCGTTTTTTTGCTTACTTTTTTTAGGCGTTTGTAAAAAAAGTGAGTCGCCGTCAGGGCGAAACCCTAAGTGGCCGTTACCGCAGCAACGGATATCCCCCAAAAACAAAGCCTCACCGAAGAAACCCAGCCAAACGCTCAGCCGCGCTCGCCAAATGCTGCTCATGCGTAAACCCGGAAGCTTTGAGCGGCTTCAAATCATGATCCCCGGCCGCCAGCCACGCCACCTCAATACTCGGTGACAAGCTGTAAGCCTCGACAGCTTCACGATTGCCAAGCGCATCCCGCTCCCCCTGCACAATCAAAGTCCGCGTCTTCAACCCAGCCAAATGCTCAACCCGCGGCTTCTCGGGTTTCCCAACCGCATAAAACGGATAACCCAGACAAACCAACGCATCAGCCCCCAACTCGTCCGCCAAAAGACTGGCCATCCGCCCGCCCATGGACTTACCACCGATGGCCAAAGTCCCAGCGACATGACGTCGCACTTCAGCGAACACTTCGCGCCAGCATTCAAGCAGTTTCTGCGCCGGATTCGGTGGACGTTTGCTGCCGTCGATACGCCGCTGCGCCATATAAGGAAACTCAAAGCGCAACACGTTCACCCCAAGCCCGGCAAGGCGCCCAGCCATATCCGACATCCAGCCACTGTCCATCGGCGCACCCGCCCCATGCGCCAGAATCAAAGTCGCCGAAGCCTCGCCACTGGCCGCATTCCAAAGCCATCCATGATCGAGCACGCACTGCGCCCATTGATCCCCGTCAATACTGGCCTTGTGCTGTTTGTCCATGCTTGCCTCGCTTTTAGTCTGCCTATAACTCCAGGCGAAGGAATCGCGGCGTTTTTTGCCCGCGTACTCACTTCGGCTGAACCGTGGATGGGGAACCATGAACACTTCTATCAGTACCGCCTACAACTACAAGGTGGTCCGCCAATTCGCCATTATGACGGTGGTGTGGGGCATCGTCGGCATGGGGCTCGGGGTTTTTCTCGCCGCTCAATTGGTCTGGCCCGAACTCAACTTCAATTTGCCTTGGACCAGCTTCGGTCGTCTGCGCCCGCTGCACACCAACGCAGTGATCTTTGCGTTCGGCGGCTGCGCCCTGTTCGCCAGTTCGTTCTACTCGGTACAACGCACCTGCCAAACCAAACTGTTTGCGCCGAAAATCGCCGCGTTCTGCTTCTGGGGCTGGCAGTTGGTAATTCTGTTGGCGGCAATCAGCCTGCCACTGGGTTACACCAGTTCCAAGGAATACGCCGAACTGGAATGGCCGATCGACATTCTGATCACCATCGTCTGGGTCGCCTACGCCATCGTGT
>NZ_JBIUXX010000005.1:146065-195240 GCF_044744235.1 Pseudomonas sp. NPDC087346 | reverse complement strand
ACGACACAGAGATAAATATTCTTCGTGCCCGGGCCGATGATTCTTGTAGGACAAGATTTCTTCTACCGAAGAATGACTGCCAGCTCACTACAAGAAATTCACAAGATCGAGCGTAGAAGCCATGACCCAAGCGTATGAACCGCTGCGCCTGCACGTCCCTGAACCCTCGGGCCGTCCCGGCTGCAAAACCGACTTCTCCTACCTGCATCTGACCGATGCCGGCACGGTGCGCAAACCCCCAATCGACGTAGAACCCGCCGAGACCGCCGACCTGGCCAGAGGCCTGATTCGTGTGCTCGACGACCAGGGCAACGCCCTCGGTCCGTGGGCTGAAAACGTCTCGGTCGAGATCCTCCGCAAGGGCATGCGCGCCATGCTCAAGACGCGGATCTACGACAACCGGATGGTCGTCGCCCAGCGTCAGAAAAAAATGTCGTTCTACATGCAAAGCCTTGGCGAAGAAGCCATCGGCAGTGCACAGGCTCTGGCCTTGAACATCGACGACATGTGCTTCCCGACCTACCGCCAGCAAAGCATCCTGATGGCTCGCGACGTGCCGCTGGTCGATCTAATCTGCCAACTATTGTCCAACGAGCGTGATCCGCTCAAGGGCCGTCAGTTGCCGATCATGTACTCGGTCAAGGACGCCGGTTTCTTCACCATTTCCGGCAACCTCGCCACTCAGTTCATCCAGGCCGTTGGCTGGGCGATGGCTTCGGCGATCAAGGGCGACACCAAAATCGCTTCGGCGTGGATCGGTGACGGCGCCACCGCCGAATCGGACTTCCACACCGCCCTGACCTTCGCCCACGTTTACCGTGCGCCGGTGATTCTCAACGTGGTCAACAATCAGTGGGCAATCTCGACCTTCCAGGCAATTGCCGGTGGTGAAGCGACTACCTTCGCCGGACGCGGCGTCGGTTGCGGCATCGCTTCGCTGCGGGTCGATGGCAACGATTTCTACGCTGTTTATGCAGCGTCTGCCTGGGCCGCCGAACGTGCGCGCCGCAACCTTGGCCCGACCATGATCGAATGGGTCACCTACCGCGCCGGCCCGCACTCGACCTCTGACGATCCGTCGAAATACCGTCCTGCCGATGACTGGAGCCACTTCCCGCTCGGCGACCCGATTGCCCGTCTGAAACAGCACCTGATCAAGATCGGCCACTGGTCGGAAGAAGAGCACGCCGCTGTCAGCGCCGAACTCGAAGCCCAAGTGATCGCCGCGCAAAAAGAAGCCGAACAGTACGGCACCCTCGCCGGCGGCCAGATTCCAAGCGCTGCGACCATGTTCGAAGACGTCTACAAAGAGATGCCGGAGCACTTGAAGCGCCAGCGTCAGCAGTTGGGGATCTGACATGAACGATCACAACAACCAAATCCAGCTGGAAACCGCCATGACCACGACCACCATGACCATGATCCAGGCCCTGCGCTCGGCCATGGACGTGATGCTTGAACGCGATGACAACGTGGTCGTCTTCGGCCAGGACGTCGGCTACTTCGGCGGCGTGTTCCGTTGCACCGAAGGTTTGCAGAACAAGTACGGCACCTCCCGAGTGTTCGACGCGCCGATCTCCGAGAGCGGTATCGTCGGCGCCGCCGTGGGCATGGGCGCTTATGGCCTGCGTCCGGTGGCCGAGATTCAGTTCGCCGACTACGTCTACCCGGCGTCCGACCAGATCATCTCCGAAGCAGCGCGCCTGCGTTATCGCTCGGCTGGCGAGTTCACCGCGCCGATGACCCTGCGCATGCCTTGCGGCGGCGGCATCTACGGCGGCCAGACTCACAGCCAGAGCATCGAGGCGATGTTCACTCAGGTCTGCGGTCTGCGCACCGTCATGCCATCCAACCCGTACGACGCCAAAGGCCTGCTGATCGCCTCCATCGAGAACGATGACCCGGTGATCTTCCTTGAGCCAAAACGCCTGTACAACGGCCCGTTCGACGGCCACCACGACCGCCCGGTAACCCCGTGGTCGAAACACCCTGCCGCACAAGTGCCGGACGGTTATTACACCGTGCCGCTGGACGTCGCCGCGATCACCCGTCCGGGCAAGGACGTGACCGTGCTGACTTACGGCACCACCGTGTACGTCTCGCAAGTCGCAGCCGAAGAAAGCGGTGTTGACGCTGAAGTCATCGACCTGCGCAGCCTGTGGCCGCTGGACCTGGAAACCATCGTCAAATCGGTGAAGAAAACCGGTCGCTGCGTGGTTGTCCACGAAGCCACCCGCACCTGCGGTTTCGGCGCCGAACTGGTGTCGCTGGTGCAAGAGCATTGCTTCCATCACCTGGAAGCGCCGATCGAACGCGTCACTGGTTGGGACACCCCCTACCCGCACGCGCAAGAGTGGGCGTATTTCCCTGGGCCGTCCCGAGTGGGCGCGGCGCTGAAACGGGTCATGGAGGTCTGAATGGGCACGCACGTTATCAAGATGCCGGACATCGGCGAAGGCATCGCAGAAGTAGAACTGTCGCAGTGGCACGTCAAGGTCGGCGATCTGGTGGTTGAAGATCAGGTGCTGGCAGACGTGATGACCGACAAGGCGATGGTCGATATTCCGTCGCCGGTACACGGCAAGGTGATTGCGCTCGGCGGTCAGCCGGGTGAAGTGATGGCGGTCGGCAGTGTGCTGATCAGCATTGAAGTTGAAGGTGCGGGCAATCTGAAAGAGTCGGCTGCGCCTGCTCCCGTGAAAGAGCCTGTTGCGACGAAAGCCGAAGCTGTCGTGGAGAGTAAACCCGCTGCCGCAGCGCCGCGTCCGGCGGCTGTTTGCCAAGGCCCGATGGTCGCCCGCGAGGCCGATGAACGTCCGCTGGCCTCCCCGGCCGTGCGTAAACACGCGCTGGATCTGGGTATTCAATTGCGTCTGGTACGCGGTTCCGGCCCGGCCGGTCGCGTGCTGCATGACGACCTAGACGCCTATCTGGCGCAAGGTCAGTCAAACGCCTCGGCTCCGGTCGCGGCGGCTTACGCCCAGCGTAACGATGAAGAACAGATTCAAGTGATCGGCATGCGCCGCAAGATCGCCCAGCGCATGCAGGACGCCACTCAGCGTGCCGCGCACTTCAGTTATGTCGAAGAAATCGACGTCACTGCAATCGAAGAACTGCGCGCTCACCTGAATGAAAAACACGGTGCCAGCCGTGGCAAGTTGACCTTGCTGCCATTCCTCGTGCGCGCACTGGTCGTCGCCCTGCGCGACTTCCCGCAGATAAACGCCCGTTACGACGACGAAGCCCAGGTCATCACTCGCCTCGGCGCAGTTCATGTCGGCGTCGCCACACAAAGCGACATTGGTCTGATGGTGCCAGTGGTGCGTCACGCCGAAGCGCGCAGCCTGTGGGACAGCGCCAGCGAAATCTCGCGATTGGCCAACGCCGCACGCAATGGCAAGGCCAGCCGCGATGAACTGTCCGGCTCGACTATCACCCTGACCAGCCTCGGCGCCCTCGGCGGCATCGTCAGCACTCCAGTGCTGAACCTGCCGGAAGTAGCGATCGTCGGCGTGAACAAAATCGTCGAACGGCCAATGGTCGTCAAAGGCCAGGTGGTGATTCGCAAGATGATGAACCTCTCCAGTTCCTTCGATCACCGCGTGGTCGATGGCATGGACGCGGCACTCTTCATCCAGGCCATTCGCGGCTTGCTCGAACAACCCGCCACCCTGTTTGTGGAGTGATGGCATGCAAACTTTGAACACCACGCTGCTGATCATTGGCGGCGGCCCCGGCGGCTATATAACGGCGATCCGTGCCGGGCAACTGGGTATTTCGACGATTCTGGTCGAGGGCGAGTCCCTCGGCGGTACGTGCCTGAACATCGGCTGCATTCCGTCGAAAGCGCTGATCCACGTCGCCGAGCAGTTTCATCAGACGCAACACCACAGTCAGCATTCGGCGCTGGGTATCAGCGTTGCGGCGCCGACCCTCGACATCAGCAAGAGCGTCGAGTGGAAGGACGGCATCGTTGATCGCCTGACTACCGGCGTTGCCGCGCTGCTGAAAAAGAACAAAGTCCAGGTCATTCAAGGCTGGGCCAAAGTCATCGACGGCAAGACTGTCGATGTCGGCGACACGCGTATCCAGTGCGAGCATCTGGTGCTGGCCACCGGTTCGAAAAGCGTCAACTTGCCGATCTTGCCGATTGGCGGGCCGATCATCTCGTCCACCGAAGCGCTGACGCCGAAATCCGTGCCAAAACGCCTGATCGTGGTCGGTGGTGGTTACATCGGTCTGGAACTGGGCATTGCTTACCGCAAGCTCGGCGCCGAGGTCAGCGTGGTCGAGGCGCAGGATCGCATCCTGCCCGCCTACGACGCCGAACTGACGCAACCGGTGCACGACGCGCTAAAGCAATTGGGCGTGAAGTTGTATTTGAAGCACAGCGTGCTGGGTTTCGACGGCACCTTGCAGGTTCGCGATCCAAATGGCGACACCCTGAATCTGGAGACCGATCAGGTGCTGGTCGCCGTCGGTCGCAAGCCAAACACTCAGGGCTGGAACCTCGAAGCGTTGAATCTTGAGATGAACGGTTCAGCGATCAAGATCGACAGCCGCTGCCAGACCAGCATGCGCAACGTTTACGCCATCGGCGACTTGAGCGGCGAACCGATGCTGGCTCACCGGGCCATGGCTCAGGGCGAGATGGTCGCCGAACTGATCAGCGGCAAATCCCGCGAATTCAATCCGACGGCCATTGCCGCCGTGTGCTTCACCGACCCGGAACTGGTGGTGGTCGGCAAGACGCCGGACGAAGCCAAGACTGCTGGTCTGGACTGCATCGTCTCAAGCTTCCCGTTTGCGGCCAATGGCCGGGCGATGACCCTGGAGTCGAAAACCGGCTTCGTGCGGGTGGTCGCTCGTCGGGACAATCATCTGATTGTCGGTTGGCAGGCTGTGGGGGTCGGGGTTTCCGAGCTGTCGACTGCGTTTGCGCAAAGCCTGGAAATGGGCGCGCGGCTGGAAGATATCGGCGGCACCATCCACGCGCATCCGACCTTGGGTGAAGCGGTGCAGGAAGCGGCGTTGCGTGCCTTGGGGCATGCGTTGCACCTGTAGGCCTCATCGCATGCGTTCCCCTGTGGGAGCTAGCCTGCTAGCGATTTCTTGAGGGCACCGGAATTATCTGTCTGTCATCCGATAGTCCGGGCTGCGAAACCGCTCAAGAATGAAGTATTGTTGTGCCCATCCAAAAAACGTCAGAAGCCTTGAACCGTTTCGACGGTTGTTCAGTGATAGAGGGTGTCATGGGTAACGAGAGCATCAATTGGGACAAGCTGGGTTTTGACTACATCAAGACCGATAAACGCTATCTGTCGTACTTTCGCGATGGCGAGTGGGACAAAGGCACCCTGACCGAAGACAACGTGCTGCACATCAGCGAAGGCTCGACTGCCCTTCACTATGGTCAGCAGTGCTTCGAAGGCATGAAGGCCTATCGTTGCAAGGACGGCTCGATCAACCTGTTCCGCCCGGACCAGAACGCCCTGCGTATGCAACGCAGCTGCGCGCGTCTGCTGATGCCGACAGTCGACACCGAGCAGTTCATCGAAGCCTGTAAAGAAGTGGTTCGTGCCAACGAACGCTTCATTCCGCCGTACGGCACCGGCGGCGCGCTGTACCTGCGTCCGTTCGTGATCGGCGTGGGTGACAACATCGGCGTGCGTACTGCGCCGGAGTTCATCTTCTCGATCTTCTGCATCCCGGTCGGCGCCTATTTCAAGGGCGGCCTGACCCCGCACAACTTCCAGATCTCCAGCTACGACCGCGCAGCCCCACAAGGCACCGGCGCAGCCAAGGTCGGCGGCAACTACGCCGCCAGCCTGATGCCGGGTTCGAAAGCGAAGAAAGCCAACTTCGCCGACGCAATCTATCTGGACCCGATGACCCACACCAAAATCGAAGAAGTCGGTTCGGCCAACTTCTTCGGGATCACCCACGACAACAAGTTCGTGACCCCGAGCTCGCCATCGGTTCTGCCAGGCATCACCCGCCTGTCGCTGATCGAACTGGCCAAATCGCGTCTGGGCCTGGAAGTGGTTGAAGGCGACGTGCTGATCGACAAGCTGTCGGACTTCAAAGAAGCCGGCGCTTGCGGTACCGCTGCGGTGATCACGCCGATTGGTGGCATCAGCTACAACGACCATCTGCATGTGTTCCATAGCGAAACCGAAGTGGGTCCTGTTACTCAGAAGCTCTACAAAGAGCTGACTGGCGTACAGACCGGCGACGTTGAAGCGCCAGCGGGCTGGATCGTCAAGGTTTGATCTGACGGCCAGACGTAAAAAAGCCCCCATCGAGCAATCGCTGGGGGCTTTTTCATGGCTGCAGTTTCTGTAGCCACTCCACAAATAGGTTTGTGTGCTCCGACGCCTGCGGCGCAACGCCGTAGTAATAACGTGGCAACGGCATGCGTAAATCCGGCAGCGGGCAGATCAGCCGACCACTCGACAAATGTGTGCCGAGCAACGTGCTCGGACACAACGCAATGCCCTCGCCCTCTACCGCGGCGTCAAGCACCCGGTGCATGTAATCAAACTGCCGGATAACCTGCGTGGTGCTCTGGTTCTGTCCAAAGTGCCTGGCCCAGTGGTGCCAGTCTTCGCGACGAGCCCTGACGGTCAACAGTGTATGAGCGCTCAGACCCGCAAGATCGGCCAGCGGCATTTGCTCAATCAACGCCGGAGCCGCGACCAACACCAACTCGTCTTCGAACAGCGCGTGCGCCTCAAGCGTCGGCGCCCAGTCGTCACGCCCGCGACGGATGACGATATCGAAGTCATCTCTGGCCGGGTCTGGCGATTGGGTCTGAGTAATCACCTGCGTGTCGATCTGCGGATACTGCGCCGAGAAGTCCGCGAGCCTTGGCGTCAGCCACAACAAAGCGAAGGACGGCCGGACATTGATTTTCAGCGTTGGCCGCGCAGCCTGCTGCTTGGCTTCGGCAGCAGCATCGGCGATCTGCGCCAAACCGGCGCTGACCTGCTGGTAAAAACGCTCGCCGGCCGGGGTCAGCAAGGACTGGCGGATTCGTCGTTCGAATAACAGAACACCCAAGTGCTCTACCAGCAGTTTTACGTGGCGGCTGACGGCACTGTGACTGACATGCAGCTCTTCGGCCGCCAGACTAAAGCTCTGATGACGAGCAGCCACGGCGAAGGCACGAACAGCATTGAGCGGAGGCAATGGATTTTTCATGCGTCTAATTTAGTCACCTATGCGTTGCATTTAAAGCGTTTGTCACACCTTTGTCGTCACGCCAATCTGCCTCCACACAGACATGCGATTCGACGGAGCAACACCATGCACAGCTACGGACTCTTTGTACTGTTCGCCGCCCTGACAATTCTGAGCCCCGGCCCGGGAGTAGCGCTGACGCTGTCCAACGCCGTGCGCCTGGGCTGGACCGGAGCGTTGCCGGGGATTTTCGGGATCGCTTCGGGCGCTCTGGTAGTGGCGGCCCTCAGCGCCACCAGTGTCGGCCTGATCCTCAGCGCCTCGGCGACTGCCTTTACCGTACTGAAATATGCCGGAGCGGCTTATCTGTTGTATCTGGGCTTCAAGAGCTGGCGCTCGGATCGTTCGAGTGCCCTGCAAAAAGTTCGTCCTTCACGCCCGGGCTATCGGTTTCTGGAGGGTGCGTCACTGCAGTTTCTCAACCCCAAGGCCATCTTCTTTTTTCTGGCGGTGTTCCCACAGTTCATCGACACCTCGCAGTAGTTTTATCCGCAGTTTTTCAAACTGGTGGCGTCTTATGCGCTGTTGGTGATTCTGGTGCACGGCAGCTACGCCCTGCTGGCCAATGCTGCCAAAGGCTGGCTGTCGAGTCCGAAAGGCGCTTGGCTGGTGGCGAAAATCTCGGGCGTGACCTTCACCGGTTTTGGTCTGCTGATGGCATCGGCCAGTCGTTGAGCGGGCGGACTTCTCGCTGTCCGCCATCGACCTGTTTCAGGGTGATTCGCTTGCCCACCCGCCCGCCGATCCCGCTGGCCTGACCGTTTTGTTGCTTGCCGGTGCGTGCCTGAGTAATCAGGCCGGGAATCAACTCGCCTTCTGGCAGGTTCTTCCAGAAGCGCACCGGAAAATGCCCTTGCATGACTTTCGGATTCAACCGCGCCGGGTTGAAGATGTGGCTGTAATAGGTCAGCCACAGGTCGCCATGCGGGTCGTCGACGTTCTGCGCCAGCTGCTGCCATTCCACCGGGCATTGGCGCTGATGGATCAACTGTTCGCCATCGTAATAAACCCCGTCACGTGGCGTCGCGATCAACCAACGGTGGCGGCCCATGCGTCCGATGAAATGCTCGCTGGCACTCTGCAGAATGTCGTGGGCCGGCTCGTGCCACGCCACGTATTGAGGACCCGGCAGATCCTGCGGCCGTTCGATGAAACGCACGAACGCGTGCAAATGATGAGCTTCACGCTGCACTTGCTTGATTCGTCGCTGCAACTCACTGCCGAGTTTGTCGCCCGCCATCATTGCGGTGCGATCACCGTGACTGACTCGCCATAACACTTCGTAAAGCAGACTCCAGCGCTGATCGCCGCGATAACGTGCGGCTTGTTCCAGCGTATCGATCAGCGCGCGCGGGATGCGTGCCATAAACGGCCCTTGCCCCTCAGGCACAGCCACGTCACTGGCGAACAGATCACCGACACCTTCCGACGCCCAACTCACCAGACTCGGATCAATTTCATGACTGAGCAGCCAGCGCGCCTGTTGCCGCCAGGTGTCGAACAGATCATCACAGTCAAGATTGATCATCCCCACAGCCCCATCTGTTGCGGCGCGGGCCGGTCGCGCAATTGCTGATAGAGCGAATGACTGGTGACTTCCGCCTGCTGGGGGTGGTAGTCGCTGGTGATGAAAAAGGGCTTGGCCTTGGCCAGCACGCAGCGCATGCGCGCCAGGTCTTCGTAACGAATTCGCCGTTGCCGGCGCAGTTCCACCAGACGTTCTGTGGTGCGCAGGCCGATGCCGGGAATACGGGCAATCAACGAGGCTTCGGCGCGGTTCAGATCAAGTGGGAACACCTCGCGATTTTGCAACGCCCACGCCAGTTTCGGATCGATATCCAGCGCCAGATTGCCCGGCCCCTTGAGCAACTCCCCAGCGCTGTAGCCGTAGCTGCGCAGGAGAAAATCCGCCTGATACAAGCGATGCTCGCGCATTAGAGGCGGCGCGGCCAGCGGTACACTTTTCGGGCTGTCGGGGATCGGGCTGAACGCCGAGTAATAGACCCGACGCAGGCGGAAATTGCCGTACAAGGCCTGCGCGCCATGCAGGATTGTGCTGTCGTCGGTGTCATCGGCGCCGACGATCATCTGGGTACTCTGCCCGGCCGGCGCGAACTTAGGCGCCCGAGGCTCGTTGAGCACGGTTTGCTCGCCGGTATAGATGGTTTGCATAGCCTGTTTGATCGAGCCGATCTGCTTCTCCGGAGCGAGGATCTGCAAACTGGCATCGGTCGGCAGTTCGATATTGACGCTCAAGCGGTCGGCATAGCGCCCAGCCTCTGCGATCAGTGCCGGATCGGCCTCGGGAATAGTCTTTAGATGGATGTAACCGCGAAACTCGTGCTCTTCGCGCAGCAGCTTCGCCACGCGCACCAGTTGCTCCATGGTGTAGTCCGCCGAGCGGATGATCCCCGAACTGAGAAACAGCCCGCTGACGCAGTTGCGCCGGTAGAAATCCATGGTCAGCGCCACGACTTCCTCGGGCGTGAAGCGCGCACGCGGCACGTCGCTTGAGCGACGGTTGACGCAGTATTGGCAATCGTAAAGGCAGAAATTGGTCAGCAGAATCTTCAGCAAAGAAACGCAGCGCCCGTCCGGCGTATAGCTGTGACAAATGCCCATGCCATTGGTCGAACCCAGCCCGTTCTTGCCTTCGGAGCTGCGTTTGGGCGCCCCGCTGCTGGCGCAGGAGGCGTCGTACTTGGCGGCGTCGGCGAGGATGCTGAGCTTGTCGATGATTTGCATGGCGGCGGCTCGATACTGGTTATGCGTACAGTATCGAGTCTATTGGATTGGCACAAGGTGCAAAGCGTGATCAAGATATCGCAGCGTTTAAAACGGGTACGCGATCTCCTGTGGGAGCTGCGGTACGCTGCGATCTTTTGACCTTATCTTCAATCGGCAACTCCACCCCAAACCGCTTCCCGAATTCCTTGCGCCCCAGCACTGTCAACGCCAACGCCCGACTGTCCAGATCCTGCGTCACCCACTTGCGCTTCAACGCGGTTTGCAGCAACGCCGCCCCCAGCGAACCGCCCAGATGTGGCCGACGCATGCTCCAGTCCAGGCACGGGCAGGCAAACTTGCGGCGCAATGTATTCAAGTCCTGCACCTCGATGCCCAACCCAGCGAACAATGCTTCGCCGCTGTCGCTCAAGCGATAGGCCTGCTCATCGGTCTCGATCAGCCACCCCGCCTCGATCAAGCGGTCGTGCAGCAGAACCGCCAACGTGCCAGCCATGTGGTCGTAGCAAGTGCGGGCAAATTGCAGACGATCCGGCGTGTGCGGTTTGAAGGTCGGCGCAGCGTTCTGGCCGATCACCATCAACGCCTCCAACGCTTGCGCGACTCGCTGGTCGGCGAGGCTGTAGTAACGATGGCGGCCCTGTACATGCAGGCGCACCAAGGCCAGATCCTTGAGTTTGGCCAAGTGCGCGCTGGCGGTGGAGGCGCTAACCTCGGCGATGGCCGCGAGCTCGGTGCTGGTGCGAGCGTGGCCGTCCATCAGCGAGCAGAGGATTTTGGTGCGCGCCGGTTCGGCGATGGCGGCGGCCACCTGTGAGACGCCGATGTCTTGGTGTTCTGCGTGCATATTTCGCTCCCGGACGAATCGTCGCCGCTACGGACTGGAGATAGTAGCAACACTTTCCCCATCGACAAGGCTGCCGACCATGGACCCGATCATCGCTGCGACTCACACTGATCCTTATCCTTATTACGCCGAGCTGCGGGCTCAGGGCGGATTGGTGTTTCACCCGGGGCTGAAAATGTGGGTCGCCAGCAGCGCCCGGGCTGTCCGCGAAGTATTGGCGCATGCTGATTGCCGAGTGCGTCCGGCGCAGGAACCGGTGCCCAAAGCGATTGCTTCAGGCATGGCCGGCGAAGTGTTTGGCCAGTTGATGCGGATGAATGACGGCGAACGTCAGCGCTGCCCGCGCTCGGCGATTGAGCCGTCGCTTGCGATGGTTGATCTGGATGAAGTTCGCGCTTTAGTGGCGGCGCGGCTGATCACGGCAGATGCTGACGGCTTATATAAGGCAATGTTTCGCGGCCCGGTCTGCGTGGTTGCGGCGCTGCTTGGCTTCAACCCGGCGCAGGCTCGAGCGATCCGTGAGCTGACGGCGGATTTCGTCGCGTGCCTGTCGCCGTTGAGCAATGACCTGCAATTGGCTACGGCGCACTTGGCGGCGGAACGGCTGCGCGGATATTTCATCGAGTTGCTGGCGGAATCGAATAGCGGTTTGCTTTCCGGTATTACGCAGCGATTTGAAGGCGATCAGGAAACCTTGATCGCTAATCTGATCGGACTTTGCTCGCAGACCTATGAAGCCACTGCCGGGTTGATCGGCAATGCATTGTTGGCGTTGCGGGCTCAGCCAGAGTTGCGCGGTGAATCGATTGAATCGTTGTTGGCCGAGGTGCAGCGGTTTGATCCGTCGGTGCAGAACACTCGGCGTTTTGTCGCGCAGAGTTGTGATATCGATGGCGTGCGGGTCGAGGCTGGCGCAGTGATTCTGGTGCTGTTGGCTTCGGCCAATCGTGATCCGGCGCTGAATGAGGCGCCTGAGCGGTTTCTGCTGGATCGACCGAATCGGCGCAGTTTCAGTTTTGGTGGCGGGCGGCATCAGTGTCCGGGGCAGGTGTTGGCGATGGGGATTGCGAGCGCCACTGTCGGAGAAATCCTCGACCACGGTGTGAATCTGGAGCGGCTGGCCTGGCGCTATCGGCCTTCTCTGAATGGGCGTATTCCACTGTTCAGCTTCATTAGTGACTGATAGTCAGCCATCGCGGGCAAGCCACGCTCCCACAAGTTCTGGAGTGCCCGCACCTTTTGCAATCGACATAAAAACCTGTGGGAGCGTGGCTTGCCCGCGATGGGGCCCGGAAAAACGCAGCATCATTTTGCCTCCACCCAAGAGGCTACAGCGCCTTGTGCTTTTGCCTACAAACAAGCCAGAATCCGCCGGCTTGTGCGGTTTGGGGGGTGCCGGTAACTTGGTTCGGGTCACTGAATGTTCAGTGATCGGGTTTAGTCGCTCGGTGGTCTTACAAATCGTAAAGCGTCCATCTAGTCAGGTAATTCACATTCCTGCACTGAATGGTGGCTGTGCGCAGGGCGCTTTCGGGCGCGCCGGATATTGTGAGACCACCGGTCGACTAACCTGCGCATAGCTGCCTCCCATCGTTTAGTCGCGACTGGTTGGCAGCCTCAATATAAGGTCTCAAAAATGTTCAAAATTACACCAAATCCACCCGAATCAGACGCACCCACCGATTCCGATCCCACGTCGCCCTACTCCACCCTCGACCCCACAAAACTCAACGACGCCGCCGAACGCGCCCTCGACCACTACCTCAAACCGACCACCCCACAGCCACCGCGCAAACCCAGCGGCATGTTCGTCGTAGCCCCGCAAATAGACAACGAATCCTTGCTGGCCCACGCCTGCGAATCCATGGCCTCGGCCAGCATCATGCTCAGCGACTTCGCCGCCCTGCTCGACACGCCCTACCGCCACACCCTGCTCGGCATCCAGCAAGTCGTCATGCTCGGCGAACTCGCCGTAAACCGCGCCCTCGACAACCTCGAACCGCCAACCAGAAACTGACCCGAACCCCTGTGGCGAGGGAGCTTGCTCCCGCTCGGCTGCGAAGCAGTCGCAACCCGACCGATGCCGATTTGCCTGACATAACCGGGCGAATGGTTTTGGGGTCGCTACGCAACCCAGCGGGAGCAAGCTCCCTCGCCACAGGGGAAGGTGCCTGGATGGTGGTGATCATTTGGCTCAACCGGCGCGGTCCGCTCTGGCGAAATAAACAGGAGGCTATGAATGTTTTTATGGATTAGCGGTTTCTTGAAAGGTGACGACGAAGACGACGCCTTAAAATATGAACTTACGGTCAAGCCTGAGTTTGAGCCTGCAGTGTTGGCAGTAATGAGTTGGCAAGGGCTTGAAGCCAGTCCGGACGGAGAATGGCTGCTGACAGGTGATCAAGCTCGAAAAATCGCCTTAGCGGTTAACGAAAAGCTACCTACAGAACTCGATCTTTTTATCGGTGTTAGGGGTTAGCCTCTCCAGTGAGCCTCACCTATCAAGATCCATCAATAAGCCACGATACGGCCATACGACTTCTGGCCAGCGAATTGGATGCAGATGTCATCTCAGCACTGACTTCCATCGGCCTGAATGAAACCGACAGAAACTGGGCTCAAGACATTTGCCTCCAACACCTCACCGCCCAAACCGAAGCAATTGTGGCTTCTGCCGTTACGGCGTTTGGCCACATCGCTCGGCGACATGGCGAACTGGACACTGATGTGGTCTTGCCGGCACTCGAGTCGGTGAAGAGGAAATACCCTTCTCTGCAAGGAATCATTGAGGACACACTTGACGATATCGATGCATTCACCTGACTTGCCTAACACTCAGATGCCAAACACTTGGATGAGGCCCGCCCCTCATCCAGCACCATCAAAACCCGCGGGCCTCAATCCTCCCGCGCCAAAACTTCCAACAACTCAATCTCAAACACCAGATTCGAATTCGGCGGAATCTTGCCCATCGTCCGTTCGCCATACCCCAGGTGCGCCGGCACCAGCAGTTTGCGTTTGCCGCCCACCTGCATGCCCATAAGGCCCTGATCCCAGCCCTTTATCACGCGGCCCGTGCCGATCACGCATTGAAAGGGTTTGCCCCGACCCCAGGAAGAATCGAACTCGGTGCCATCCTCCAGCCATCCAGTGTATTGAGCGGTGATCAGCGCGCCTTTGACGGCGGCTTTGCCGTCGCCCATCTGAAGTTCGATTACTTGCAGTTCATCATTCATGACATTCACTCTATTGTTCAGTGGCCCAGAGGCTCGATGGCCGCCGTTTTCCCAGAATTGCCAGGGATTGGCAACAAAAAAGCGAAGATCGGCGCTGTATCCGAACACGCTTGTGAAGAATTAAGATAGCCAACCGCCATCAGCTCACGGATCGATTTGCCATGCGCGCAGTTTCCAAATGACTCAACTGTGGATCAGCGTTGCCATCGGCGCCGGGATGCTTGCCGTGATCATTTGGCTGATCTGGCGGGTGCGCGGGCTGCAACAACAACTGACCGAGTACCGCGAGTTGCTCACCCGCGCCGTCGATGGCCAGAACATCCATCAGGACGGCGACGCCGAGCGCTTCAAACGTAGCCAGTATTTTGCCCGTATCGGCACCTGGGATTGGGAGGTCGATACTGATCGGCTGTATTGGTCGGACGCGATCTACGGCATGTTCGGTTTCAAGATCGGTGAGATTACGCCCTCCTACGCGCTGTTCTGCTCCTGCGTGCATCCAGATGACCGCGTCAGGGTGCGCGACGGTGAATTGCGTTGCCTGCAAACCGGTGAAAACCACGACGAGGAATACCGCGTGGTCTGGCCTGACGGCACCACTCACTGGCTACGGGAAACCGGCAATGTGGTGCGCAACGACCACGATGCGGTGATCAAAATGATGGGCGTGGTGCGCGACATTACCGAGGAGAAAGCTTCGGCCAGTTACCTCCAGCACCTTGCCCACTTCGACCCGCTCACCGGTTTACCCAATCGACTGGTGCTCGAAGAACGCTTGTCCGAAGCCCTGGAACTGGCACGACAGAACAACACCCGTGTGGCGCTGGTGTTTGTCGATCTCAACGGGTTCAAAGCCATCAACGATCATTACGGCCATGCCGCTGGTGACCGCGTGCTGATCACCACCGCCACGCGACTGAAACGGATTCTGCGCACTACCGACACTGTCGCACGCATCGGCGGCGACGAATTCGTGGTCATCCTGCAAGGCCTGGCTCCGGGCATCAACTTGCAGGACGAAGCGCGCAGCATCTGCCAGAAAATTTTTATCGAGTTATCGCCACCGATCAGCATCGGCAACGACCAGCGCCACATCGGCACCAGCCTTGGGGTCGCGGTGTTTCCGGACCATGCGCCGAGCATGGATCGTTTGATCCATATTGCCGATCTGGCGATGTATGAGGCGAAAAGGAGTGGGAATAATCAGTATCGGTTGGGTGGCGGGCAGACGTTGAGCCATAGCCGGGTGGAGTGAAATCAAACCTGAGGTTTGCCAATCACAACACCGTTAAAGGTATGCGTGCAGCATGTACAGGTCGGCGTCATGTCCTCGGCCTTCAACTCGGGATTGACGATTCGCAGACGTTTTTGTTCATCGATGTACAAGCCGCTGAAGCAACTCGACTCACCCACGCCGAAGACCTCCCGTCGCTCATGTTCATGCTGTGCAACCATCCAGAACACCGGTTCCGGCCGATCAAGGCGAGAAACTGCCTCACTGAAAATCTCATCCCAATTGCCTCCGACACGAGATAACAGGAAACGAAACAACGGCGTGTAATCGTAGCCGTGATGCTTGATTCCGTGCATCGAACCGCGCAACGCCTTGCTGTTGCTTTCAGCCTTGGTGTTGCGTTCATACCGATAGTGCCCACCCGGGTTGTTGCGCCAAACGTTGTGGGCGGTAGTGTTTTCCTTGCGATAAAGCGGTTTCTTTTCCAACTTGTTGCTCCTGACATCCAGTCACACGAAACGCCCCACGGGTTTTACCAGAACGGCGCTCGTTTTCAATCGACCGTCCGTGGTCAATTGTTACCGGACGGCCTAACGCTCAACCGGTTTGATATCGACAATCGTCCCGTTAGTAATCTTCACCAGCACGTATTTGTCATTCATCTGCACCCACTGCGACTGCGCATCCGGCTGCTTGAGGCCTTTCTGCTTCCAGTTGTTCAGGGCTTTTTCGTTGCGTTGGTAGACGTCCGGGGCGCGGTCGCCGACTTTCAGTTCGCGGTCGCCGGTGGGCGAATGTTCGACGGTGTCGGGTGAGGTTTGTGCCGCTTGAACGATGGGGCTGATCCCGGCGATGCCGGCGACGAGGGCCAGGCTGGCGATTAGGGTCTTGCTGTTCATCGGTGAACCTCCTGAGATGTGTGATACCTGAACTCCGACTGCGCGGGGTTGGAATCATTCCTTGTTTTTGCCTGGACTGGCTGAGGGATTGTAGTCGGCTGTCAGGCCGCCATCGCTGGCAGGCCAGCTCCCACAGGGTTCTGGGGCGCTTGCAGAATCAGTGTGTTCACCACAAAAAACTGTGGGAGCTGGCTTGCCAGCGATGGGGCCCGCACATACGACATGTTCAATCGCTGACAAACCATTGATCCGCTTTGCGCATCAATCCATGCCAACTATGCAATTAACATCCTGTTACACCTGCGCCACCATCCGCCCCAATAAAAACCGTGCGCCGCCTCCCCGTCGCGCACGTCATAAAAGCGGTGGAGTACTTTTCTATGACAGCCTCAATCCCACACGGCGGCTCGCGGGCCGGCGCTATTTTCCGGGTGACCTCGGGTAACTTCCTCGAACAGTTCGACTTCTTCCTGTTCGGCTTCTATGCCACGCAGATCGCGGCGGTGTTCTTTCCGGCGAGCAGTGAATTCGCCTCTCTGATGATGACCTTTGCGGTGTTCGGCGCAGGCTTTTTGATGCGTCCGCTGGGGGCTATCGTGCTCGGCGCGTACATCGATGACGTCGGTCGGCGCAAAGGTTTGATCGTCACATTGTCGATCATGGCCAGCGGCACGATCCTGATTGTGCTGGTGCCCGGATACGAAACCATCGGTCTGTTTGCTCCGGCGCTGGTGTTGCTCGGGCGGTTGCTGCAAGGCTTCTCGGCCGGTGCGGAACTGGGCGGTGTTTCGGTTTATCTGTCCGAGATCGCCACGCCGGGTCGCAAGGGCTTTTTCACTGCCTGGCAGTCGGCCAGTCAGCAAGTGGCGATCATCGTTGCCGCCGCGCTGGGTTACGCGCTGAACGCCTGGATGGCACCGGACATGATTGCCGCGTGGGGCTGGCGGATTCCGTTTTTCGTCGGTTGCATGATCGTGCCGTTCATCTTCTTGCTGCGACGCAATCTGGCGGAAACCGAAGAGTTCGCCGCCCGCAAACACCGTCCGAGCATGGGCGAAGTGTTCCGTACCCTCGGCCAGAACTGGGTGGTGGTGCTGGGCGGGATGTTGATGGTCGCGCTGACCACCACTGCGTTTTATCTGATCACCGTGTACGCGCCGACCTTCGGTAAAACCGTGCTGCAACTGAGCACTTCCGATGCGTTGCTGGTGACGTTGCTGGTCGGGGTTTCGAACTTCTTCTGGTTGCCGATTGGCGGGATGTTGTCCGATCGTATCGGTCGTCGTCCGCTGTTGATTGCCATGTCGCTGCTGGCCCTCGCGACGACTTATCCGGCGCTGTCGTATCTGGTGCAGGCTCCGAGTTTCAGTCACATGCTGCTGTCGCTGTTGTGGTTGTCGTTTATCTACGGCATGTACAACGGCGCGATGATTCCGGCGCTGACCGAAATCATGCCGGTCGAGGTGCGGGTTGCCGGTTTTTCCCTCGCTTACAGCCTGGCGACGGCAATCTTCGGCGGGTTCACGCCGGCGATGTCGACCTTCCTGATTCAGTACACCGGCGACAAAGCCGCGCCGGGGTACTGGATGAGTGTCGGCGCGCTCTGCGCGTTGTGCGCGACGCTGTATCTCTATCGCCGTGCGGGCGGTCGTCTGCAACCGGTTGCGGCATAAGGAGCGCTCACCATGAAAAAACTGATCAAGCTGAGCGCCCTCGCCCTTCTCGCTTTCAGCGTCCTGGCGCAAGCCGAAGAGGTGCGGGTGATGACCTCGGGCGGCTTCACTGCCGCCTATAAAATCCTCGGCCCGAAATTCGCGGCGGCCACCGGCAATACCCTCGACACCGCACTCGGCCCGTCGATGGGCAAGGCGCCGGAGGCAATTCCCAATCGACTCGCCCGTGGTGAGCACGCTGATGTGGTGATCATGGTCGGCTACGCCCTTGATGACCTGATCAAGCAAGGCAAGGTTGACCCGGCCTCACGCGTTGAACTGGCAGATTCGCGGATCGGCCTGGTGGTGCGCGAAGGCGCGCCGAAACCGGATATCAGCAACGTCGAAGCGCTGAAGCAAACCCTGCTCGACGCGCAATCGGTGGCCTACTCCGACAGCGCCAGCGGCGTGTACATCGAGCAGCAACTGTTCAAGACACTCGGCGTTGAAGATCAGCTGAAACCGAAGGCGAAAATGATCCCGAAAATCCCGGTCGGCTCGGTGGTTGCGACTGGCGATTATCAGTTGGGCTTCCAGCAGGTCAGTGAATTGCTGCCGGTGCCAGGGGTGAGTTTTGTCGGCAAGATTCCGGAATCGGTGCAGTCAGTGACGCGTTTTGCTGCCGGGATTCCGGTCGGCGCGCAACACCCGACCGAAGCCAAAGCCCTGCTCGAGTACCTCGCCGCACCCGCCGCGCAGGCTGATGTGCAAGCCACCGGGCTGGATTCGGTCAAGCGCTGACGATTGGCGGCTGTACCTTCATTTCCACCACCAGCCGCTCCAGTTCCAACGCTGCCGGGGTCAACGTGCGACCCCGGCGCTTGATGATGCCGACGCTGCGCATCACTTGCGGATCGGTCAGCGGTACCCGCGTCAGGATCGGATGATCCGGCCCCGGCATCGCCATCAGCGGCACTGCCGCCACGCCCAGTCCCGCCTCCACCAGACCGATCATCGTCGTCACATGCCGGGTTTCGCAGATGCTCTGGCGTTGCGGCACCACGCTGCTCAAGGCCTGATCGAGCAGAAAGCGATTGCCTGAAGTCTTGTCCAGCGAGATGTAATCCTGCTGATAAAACTCGTCCCAGCTCACGCTAGTGCGTCCAGCCAGCGGATGATCGCGGCGACAGGCAACGACGTAGCACTCCTGCACAAGCGATTCGAAATCAACTTTGGCATCCTGCGTACCCAAGAAACTCAAACCGAAATCCGCCTCGCCATTGACCACCGCGCTCAACACATCGTGGGCGCTGGAATCGAGAACCTTGACCTTGATCCGTGGGAATTGCTGGTGATAGCGAGCGACTACGCGCGGCATGAAGTAGTACGCGGCGGACGGCACGCAAGCGACCGTGACATGGCCGAGCCGGGTCGAGGCCACTTCGCTGATGCCCAGCAGGGCTACATCGAGATCGTCCAGCAGACGCTCGACGCTCGGCATGAAGCCGCGCCCGGCCTGGGTCAGGCTGACCTTGCGTGTGGTGCGTTCGAACAGTTTCACGCCGAGGGCGTCTTCGAGTTTTTCGATGCGCCGGCTCAGCGCCGGTTGCGACAGGCGCACGGTGTCGGCGGCCTTACGAAAACTGCCCTGCTCGACCACGGCCCGGAAGGCTTGCAGGTCGTTGAGGTCGAAGTTGATGGCCATGGCGGGACTCGGGATTGATTCGTTAAGGCTATAAATGTAACCAATTGATGCAACATATTACAGACTCGATGAAAATCCCTGTGGGAGTGAGCCTGCTCGCGATCGCGGTGAATCTGTCGACATCATTGTCGAATGTCACACCGCGATCGCGAGCAGGCTCACTCCTACAATGGATCTTCTGTGGATCTTGAATCGATTCAGCCCTTATCCTTGTCGCCCCCGCCGTACCGTTGTCAGGAGTTATCCCATGCCCCATGAAGGCAATTTGTTGCAAGCCGCCGTCGTGTTTCTGTTTGCCGCGGTGCTCACTGTGCCGCTGGCCAAACGTCTGCAACTGGGAGCGGTACTCGGTTATCTGTTTGCCGGGGTGATCATTGGCCCGTCAGTGTTGGGGCTAATCGGTAATCCGCAGAGTGTCAGCCACATCTCGGAACTGGGCGTGGTGTTGCTGCTGTTCATCATCGGTCTTGAGTTGTCGCCGCGACGTTTGTGGGTGATGCGCAAATCGGTATTTGGCGTAGGGCTGGCGCAGGTGCTGCTGACTGGCTCGGTTATTGGCGTGCTGGCGCTGTTTGCTTTCGGCCAGTCGCTCAATAGCGCCATCGTGCTTGGCCTTGGGCTGGCGCTGTCGTCCACCGCGTTCGGTCTGCAAAGTCTGGCGGAACGCAAGGAGCTGACAAGCCCCCATGGGCGGCTGGCGTTTGCGATTCTGCTGTTTCAGGACATCGCCGCGATCCCGCTGATCGCATTGGTGCCGATGCTCGCGGGCGGCGATCACACCACCAGCGCCGCCGAGGACTTGAACCACGGTTTACGCGTGCTCGGCAGCATCGCGGTAGTGGTGATCGGTGGGCGCTATCTGCTGCGCCCGGTGTTCCGCGTGGTAGCAAAAACCGGTCTGCCGGAAGTTTCCACCGCGACTGCATTGCTAGTGGTGATCGGCACTGCATGGTTGATGGATCAGGTAGGCGTGTCGATGGCGCTGGGGGCGTTTCTCGCTGGTCTGCTGCTGGCGGACTCGGAATACCGGCATGAACTGGAAGCGCAGATCGAACCGTTCAAAGGTCTGCTGCTCGGACTGTTTTTCATCAGCGTCGGCATGGGCGCCAACCTCAGTTTGCTGTTGAGTGCGCCAATCACCGTGCTCGGCCTGACGCTGCTGCTGATCGGCCTGAAATTGCCGCTGCTGTTTGTCGTCGGGCGTCTGGCCGGTGGTTTGAACAAGGTCAGTGCGATTCGCCTGGGGATCGTGCTTGCGGCGGGCGGTGAGTTTGCCTTTGTGGTGTTCAAGATCGGCCGAGATCAGGGCCTGTTCGAGCCGCGTCTGTACGACCTGCTGGTGCTGACCATCACCCTGTCGATGGCCGTCACGCCGTTGTTGCTGTTGATCTGCGCGCGACTGGTCAGCCCCAAGGTGCAGCCGGTGGAAGTGCCGGAGAAATTCCGCGAAATCGATACCGACGCTCCACGGGTGGTGATTGCCGGCATGGGCCGGATGGGCCAGATCGTCGCGCGGATTCTGCGCGCGCAGAACATCAAGTTCGTGGCCCTCGATACGTCGGTGGAGACCATTGAGTTGTCGCGCAGTTTCGGTGGGGTGCCGGTGTTCTACGGTGACCCGATGCGCCCGGAAATCCTCAGCGCAGCCAAGGTCGGCGACGCGGAATACTTTGTGATTGCTACCGACGATCCGGAAACCAATATCAAGACCGCCGAGATCGTGCGCAAGCTTTACCCGCACATGAAAATCATCGCCCGTGCGCGTAACCGTCAGCACGTTCACCGTTTGGTGGATGTCGGCGCCGAGGCGATTCGTGAGACCTATTATTCAAGTCTGGAAATGAGCCGGCGCACGTTGGTCGGCCTTGGTTTGACCCAGGCCCAGGCCGATGCGCGGATCAAGCGCTTCAAGCATCACGACGAACAGGTACTGGAGGCGCAGCACTCGATCTATGACGACGCGGCCAAAGTCTTGCAAACCGCCCAGGAAGCCCGGGCGGAACTGGCGCGGCTGTTTGAATCTGATCAACTGGAAGAAGAAGCGCGCAAGCCCTGAGAAATCAGGCGCAGCTCAAGTCGCCATCGCGGTGTATGCCCGCTCCCAGAGGGATCTGTAGTGTGCCGGAGTTGTGAGGTCAACATAGAAACCTGTGGGGGCCGGCTTGCCAGCGATGGGGCCAGAGAGATCAACTCAATGTTTACCTCAGCAACCGCAACGCCAGCGCCTTCGCCTGCAACGCCACATCGGTCACCGCCGTGCTCTCCCACCACATCCCGCGCAACGGCGGTCCCATGGCAAACAAACGGTCAGAAACCTGCCCGTCGGTACTCAGCACCGCGCCATCGACCGCCGCCGCAATCCCCAGCGCCAAAGGCCCCGACTGCACCAACCGGCGAGCCAGTAATTGCTGCGGCAACGGCCGCGCCACTCGACGCCAGTCGTATTCGATGCCGCTGGAGTTGATCAGCGCCGCTGCGCGCACCACGCGGGTTTCAGTTTCGCCGCGACGACGGATGCGGATACTCACCGCGCCCTCCCTGTCCGGCTCAAGCCCTTTGAACGACGCCGCATGAATCTGCAATCGCCCCTCACTATGCAAACGCGCAACCAGCGCCGCACTTAATGGTGGCGAACGATGGTGATGACTTTCCCACCACGGCCGCACGTGCCGTACGAATTGTCGACGCTGCACGTCAGTTGCCTGGCTCCATAAGCGACCGATATGCGCCCGAACCGTGTCGAGCGGTGCTTGCCAATCGATGTCCTGCGCGATGGCTTCAGCACATTGACGGCGCACCTCCCGCAACAACTGGCGCGGCGAACGGATGCCGTGATCCTCAGCGAGAAAGTCTACCCAGGCTGGTGGTTGCCGCCGCACATGCGGCAGCAGTCCGTGACGGGAAAAAATTTCAATTGGGCCACGGTGTCCGGCCTGCTCCAGCGACACCACGGCATCGACCATGGTCAGACCCGAGCCGATGATCAGCACCGTCGATTGCGGGCTGAGCTGACGCATGGCTGCGACGTCCCACGGATCGAGCGCGGCGGCATTGAGTCCGCTGGACTCTCTCTGCGGGGTGCGCGCAGCGGGGAACATTCCGGTGGCAATGACGGCATGCGCGCCTTGCAAACACTGGCCGTCGCTCAGAGTGAGATGCACCGAATCATCGGCGATTTGCAGGTCAACGACCTCGGCACGCAGGTGTTCAACCGTCGAGCCGTACTGCGCGCCCACGGCTCGCGCTTCGGCCAGCCGTTGCTGCACGTAGACACCAAACAGACCGCGCGGAGGGAATAACTCGCTGACCGGCACGTTCTGCTCAGCGGATTCCGGCCAGCCACCACCGGCAATATGTTCGGTCAACCATTGCGTCAGATCGTCGGCGTTGTCCGGATCGACGCTCATCCGCGCCGCATTTCCGTTCAGCGTATGGCCCAGTTCGACAGCACTATAAGCCTCGCCACGCCCCAGTTCCGCACGCGGTTCGATGATCAGGATCTGCCGCTGGCCGGGCTGACGCAGCAGTTGCACCGCGAGCATCGTGCCGCTGAGGCCGCCGCCGATAATCAGGATGTCCGCACTGCGCTTGTCGCTGGAGCTTTGATTCATTCAGATCACCACGTTACGGACGAATCGCGTCGCCACTTGCCCGTCATTGCGATAGCCGTGCGGCTGGTTGCTGGCGAACATGAAAAACTCACCCGCCGAAATCATGTTGGTCACATCGCCGACCGTCAACGTCAGGCAGCCTTCGAATACGTAAATCTGCTCGCTCCAGCCTTCGGCATCCGGCTGCGAGGGATAAACCTCTCCAGGTTGCAGGCACCACTCCCACTGTTCCACTTCTCGCGTCGCGGTGGCTTTGGACAGCAACACCGCTTTGCTGCCGGGAATCACGCCGGCCCAGGCCACTTCGTTGATACGGCTGGTGTCGCGAGCGTCGGGCGCCTGAATCAGATCACTGAATGCGACATCGAGTGCTTCAGCAACACGGTCGAGGGTGGTCAGGCTGACATTTTTCTCGCCCGCTTCAATCGCCACCAGCATCCGTCGACTGACTCCGGATTTTTCCGCCAGCGCAGTCTGGCTCATATCGGCGGCATGCCGCAGGCGTCGGACGTTCTGGCTGACGTGTTGCAGGACGGACGCCCGTTGGGTGGAATCTTTGTGCACTATATTGCTCACTTGGTGAGGTTGGGCAGTATACTGCGCAACGTTGGGCGCATTGTGCGGCCTCTCTTTTATAGTGCGCAAGGTCATGACGTCGGTGAACAGCCCCCAAACCCCGCTCCGCTTCTCCCGTTTCAGCAAGGCCGAGTGCGTGCTGGTGCTGATTACCATGGTCTGGGGCGGCACATTCCTGCTGGTGCAACACGCGATGACCGTCAGCGGCCCGATGTTCTTCGTTGGCCTGCGCTTTGCCGCAGCAGCGAGCATCGTCGCGCTGTTCTCCTGGCGCCACCTGCGTGACCTGACCCTGTTCGAACTCAAGGCTGGTGCGTTCATTGGTGTGGCGATCATGCTCGGCTATGGCTTGCAGACGGTTGGTTTGCAGACCATTCCGAGCAGCCAGTCGGCGTTTATCACCGCGCTGTACGTGCCGTTCGTGCCACTGCTGCAATGGATGGTGCTCGGCCGTCGCCCGGGGTTGATGCCAAGCATCGGCATCATGCTGGCGTTTACCGGGCTGATGCTGCTGTCGGGCCCTGCTGGTGCATCGCTGAATTTCAGTCCCGGTGAAATCGCCACGTTGATCAGCGCCATCGCGATTGCTGCCGAGATCATCCTGATCAGCACCTACGCAGGTCTGGTCGATGTGCGACGGGTGACGGTGGTGCAACTGGCGGTGACTTCGGTGCTGGCGTTTCTGATGGTGGTGCCGACCGGTGAGGCGATTCCGGACTTTTCCTGGTTGTTGCTGGCTTCCGCATTGGGCCTGGGCGCAGCGAGTGCGGCGATTCAAGTGGCGATGAATTGGGCGCAGAAAAGCGTTTCACCGACTCGTGCCACGTTGATCTATGCCGGGGAGCCGGTGTGGGCCGGGATCGTCGGGCGAATCGCCGGGGAGCGACTGCCGGCGATTGCCCTGCTGGGCGCCGGGTTGATTGTCGCGGCGGTGATTGTCAGTGAGCTGAAGACCAAGGGTAAGGCTGAAGTAGCTGCCGCCGAATTGGATCAGGAAGTTAATAGTTAACAGCAACTTTCGATAGTGCTCTTGCGTAAGCCTTCGCGGGCAAGCCCGCTCCCACAGTATTCGCGGTGCACCCGTATTTTGTGTACGACAAAGAAACCTGTGGGAGCGGGCTTGCCCGCGAAGAGGTCGGTACAGGCAATATCCCTTCCCCCGAAATAATGCCAAACAGAAAATTTGAGACTACTTTGTAGGATTCTGAGACATCCTGGCGTTTGGTGATCGGGGAGCTGGCACGTATGATGCTTCACAAACTTCCGCAGATTAGAAGCCTATGTCCCTGATAGTTCTACTGCTTCTGCCTTTTATCGGCAGCTGTCTGGCAGCCGTGCTGCCACACAACGCGCGTAATACCGAATCCCTGCTGGCGGGTCTGGTCGCTCTGATCGGTACCGTCCAGGTTGCGTTGTTGTACCCGCAAATCGCCCACGGCGGCGTGATCCGTGAAGAGTTCATGTGGCTGCCCAGCCTGGGCCTGAACTTCGTCCTGCGCATGGACGGCTTCGCCTGGCTGTTCTCGATGCTCGTCCTCGGCATCGGTACCCTTGTCGCTTTATATGCCCGCTATTACATGTCGCCGGACGACCCGGTGCCGCGCTTCTTCGCGTTTTTCCTGGCATTCATGGGCGCCATGCTCGGTCTGGTGATCTCGGGCAACCTGATCCAGATCGTGTTTTTCTGGGAGCTGACCAGCCTCTTCTCGTTCCTGTTGATCGGCTATTGGCATCACCGCGCCGACGCACGTCGTGGCGCCTACATGGCGCTGATGGTCACTGGCGCGGGCGGACTATGCCTGCTGGCGGGGGTGATGATTCTCGGCCATGTCGTCGGCAGCTATGACCTGGACAAGGTTCTGGCCGCCGGCGATCTGATTCGCGCACATGCCCTCTACCCTATTCTGCTTCCCCTCATTCTCATCGGCGCACTCAGCAAAAGCGCCCAGTTCCCCTTCCACTTCTGGCTGCCGCACGCAATGGCGGCGCCCACACCGGTTTCGGCCTATCTGCACTCGGCGACCATGGTCAAGGCCGGGGTGTTCCTGCTCGCACGCCTGTGGCCGTCGCTGTCCGGCAGTGAAGAATGGTTCTACATCGTCAGCGGCGCTGGCGCCTGCACCCTGTTGCTCGGCGCGTACTGCGCGATGTTCCAGAACGACCTCAAGGGTCTGCTGGCTTACTCGACCATCAGCCATCTCGGCCTGATCACGCTGCTGCTGGGCCTGAACAGTCCGTTGGCGGCAGTCGCGGCGGTGTTTCACATCCTCAACCACGCGACCTTCAAGGCCTCGCTGTTCATGGCAGCGGGCATCATCGACCACGAAAGCGGCACCCGCGACATCCGCAAACTCAGCGGTCTGATCAAACTGATTCCGTTCACCGCGACGCTGGCGATGGTTGCCAGTGCGTCGATGGCCGGGGTGCCGTTGCTCAACGGCTTCCTGTCGAAAGAGATGTTCTTCGCCGAGACCGTGTTCATCAACGCAACGGCGTGGGTCGAAGCGGCGCTGCCGATTGTCGCGACCATCGCCGGTACCTTCAGCGTCGCTTATTCGCTGCGGTTCACCGTCGACGTATTCTTCGGCCCGCCTGCCACCGACCTGCCGCACACCCCGCACGAACCACCGCGCTGGATGCGTGCGCCGGTAGAGTTGCTGGTGTTCACTTGCCTGCTGGTGGGGATTTTCCCGGCGCAAGTGGTCGGCCCGATATTGGCCGCTGCGGCAATGCCCGTGGTGGGGGGCGAGTTGCCGGAGTACAGCCTGGCGATCTGGCACGGTCTGAATGCGCCGATGATCATGAGCCTGATCGCCATGTCCGGTGGCATCGTCCTTTATCTGCTGCTGCGTAACCAGTTCAAGCATGGCCGTTTCAAATACCCGCCGCTGGTGGGACGCTTCAACGGCAAGCGTCTGTTCGAGCGCAGTCTGGTGGTGATGATGCGTCTGGCCCGCCGTGTCGAGCGACGGATCGGCACCAAGCGCCTGCAAGCGCAACTGTTCCTGATGGTTTTGGCGGCGGTGCTCGCCGGTTTGATCCCGATGTTGCACAGCAGTCTGAGTTGGGGCGACCGGCCGAAGATCCCCGGCTCCATCGTGTTCGTGACTCTGTGGCTGCTGGCGATCGCCTGCGCCCTCGGTGCCGCGTGGCAGGCCAAGTATCACCGTCTCGCGGCCCTGACCATGGTCAGCGTTTGCGGCTTGATGACCTGCGTGACCTTCGTCTGGTTCTCGGCGCCGGATCTGGCGCTGACGCAACTGGCGGTCGAAGTCGTGACCACCGTGCTGATCCTGCTCGGCCTGCGCTGGTTGCCGCGTCGGATCGAAGAAGTCTCGCCACTGCCAAGCAGTCTGCGCAAGGCGCGGGTCCGACGTCTGCGCGACTTGCTGCTGTCGATTGCAGTCGGTGGCGGCATGGCGTTGCTGTCCTACGCCATGCTCACCCGACAAACACCGAACGACATTTCCTCGTTCTACCTCAGCCGGGCCATGCCCGAGGGCGGCGGCAGCAACGTGGTCAACGTGATGCTGGTGGACTTCCGTGGTTTCGACACGTTGGGTGAAATCACCGTGCTGGTCGCCGTGGCGCTGACCGTGTTCGCCCTGCTACGACGCTTCCGTCCGCCGAAAGAAAGCCTGCAACTGCCGGCCCAGCAGCGTCTGCTGGCACCGGACGTGGTCACCGATCTGGTCAACCCGCGTTCGGCAACGGATACCGCGCTGGGCTTCATGATGGTACCGGCGGTGCTGGTGCGCCTGCTGCTGCCGATTGCGCTGGTGGTGTCGTTCTACCTGTTCATGCGCGGGCACAACCAGCCGGGTGGCGGTTTCGTCGCCGGTCTGGTGATGTCGGTGGCGTTCATCCTGCAATACATGGTCGCCGGCACTCAGTGGGTCGAAGCACAAATGAGCCTGCGGCCGCTGCGCTGGATGGGCACCGGACTGCTGTTCGCCACCGTCACCGGGCTCGGGGCGATGGCGGCCGGTTATCCGTTCCTCACCACCCACACCTGGCATTTCTCGTTGCCAGTGCTGGGTGACATCCATATCGCCAGCGCGCTGTTTTTCGACGTTGGCGTGTACGCAGTGGTGGTCGGCTCGACACTGTTGATCCTCACCGCCCTCGCCCACCAATCGGTGCGAGGCCACAAGACTGCATCCCTGCCCAAATCCGTCGCCAGCAAAGGAGCCGTCTGATGGAAGAAGTCATCGCAATCGCCATCGGCGCGCTCGCCGCGTCCGGCGTGTGGCTGATCCTGCGGCCACGGACATTTCAGGTGGTCATGGGCCTGTGCCTGCTGTCCTACGGCGTCAACCTGTTCATTTTCAGCATGGGCAGCCTGTTCATCGGCAAGGAGCCGGTGATCAAGGACGGCGTCACCCAGGATCTGCTGCATTACACCGATCCACTGCCGCAAGCGCTGGTACTGACCGCTATCGTCATCAGCTTCGCCATGACCGCGTTGTTTCTGGTGGTGCTGCTCGCGTCCCGGGGCCTGACCGGCACCGACCACGTTGACGGCCGGGAGCCTAAAGAATGATGGCGATGACTCACCTGATCGCCGCACCGATTCTGCTGCCGCTGCTGACCGCCGCCATCATGCTGATGCTCGGCGAGAAGCACCGGCCGCTGAAAGCCAGGATCAACCTGTTCTCCAGCCTGGTCGGCCTGTTCATTTCCGTGATGCTGTTGCAGTGGACTAATACCACCGGCGTGCCCGGCTCCATCGGCGTGTACCTGCCGGGCAACTGGCAGGCACCGTTCGGCATTGTGCTGGTGGTGGATCGCCTGTCGGCGTTGATGCTGGTGCTGACCGGAATCATCGGCGTCAGCGCGTTACTGTTTGCGATGGCGCGCTGGGATGGCGCCGGTTCGAGCTTCCACGCGTTGTTCCAGATTCAGTTGATGGGCCTGTACGGCGCGTTCCTGACGGCGGATCTGTTCAACCTGTTCGTGTTCTTCGAAGTGCTGCTCGCCGCTTCCTATGGCCTGTTGCTGCATGGTTCCGGTCGGGCGCGGGTATCGTCGGGGCTGCATTACATCTCGATCAACCTGCTGGCATCGTCGTTGTTTTTGATCGGCGCGGCGCTGATCTATGGCGTTACCGGCACCTTGAACATGGCCGATCTGGCGCTGAAGATTCCGCTGGTGCCGGAAGCCGACCGTGGCTTGCTGCACGCCGGCGCGGGGATTCTCGCGGTGGCGTTCCTGGCCAAGGCCGGCATGTGGCCGCTGAACTTCTGGCTGGTGCCGGCCTATTCCTCAGCCAGTGCGCCAGTGGCGGCGATGTTCGCGATCATGACCAAGGTCGGCGTCTACACCTTGCTGCGCCTGTGGACGCTGCTGTTTTCCGGACAGGCCGGAGCCTCGGCGTATTTCGGTGGCGAATGGCTTATCTACGGCGGCATGGCGACCATGGCCTGCGCCGCATTGGCGATTGTCGCCGCGCAGCGTCTTGAGCGTATGGCTGCCCTGAGCATTCTGGTGTCTGCGGGTATTCTGCTGTCGGCGGTCGGTTTCGCTCAGCCGAACCTGATTGGCGCGGCGCTGTTCTATCTGGTCAGCTCGACGTTGGCGCTGAGCGCGCTATTCCTGCTGTCGGAGCTGATCGAGCGTTCGCGTTCGGCCAACGAGATTCCGCTGGAGGATGAAAGCGAACTACTGCCGCGCCCGCAGGAATCGCTGCAACCGCCCAAAGGCATCAACCTCGACGACGAACAGAAAGCCGTGGTCGGTCAGGTGATTCCGTGGACCATGGCGTTCCTCGGCCTGAGCTTCATCGCCTGCGCCCTGCTGATCATCGGCATGCCGCCGCTCTCCGGGTTCATTGGCAAGCTCAACCTGATCAACGCATTGCTCAATCCACTGGGAATGGGCTCGGGTGAGCCAGTATCGAACGCTGCCTGGGCGTTGCTGGCGCTGCTGATCCTGTCGGGGCTGGCCTCGCTGATGGCTTTCGCGCGCATGGGCATCCAGCGCTTCTGGACGCCCGAGGAGCGCCCGTCGCCGCTGCTGCGTAAACTCGAATGCGCGCCGATCTTCCTGCTGCTCGGGCTCAGCATCGCGCTGACCTTCAAGGCCGAACCGCTAATGCGTTACACCCAAGCGGCGGCTGATGCACTGAACAATCCTCAGCAATACGTGATGGCGGTGCTCGGCACCCGCTCGGTGCCCAGTCCGGAAAGCAAAGCGGCCATGCTGGAGGTGCAACCATGAAGCGATTGTTTCCTGCTCCGTGGTTGTCACTGGCGCTGTGGATTCTGTGGCTGGTGCTGAACCTGTCGATCAGCCCGGGCAACCTGTTGCTCGGCGCAATATTGGGTTTCTGCGCACCACTGATGATGCGCAAGCTGCGTCCGAAACAAGTACGCGTGCGCCGGCCGTTGACGATCCTGCGGCTGTTCTTCCTCGTTGGTCGCGACGTGATCGCCTCCAACCTGATCGTGGCCTGGGGCGTGCTCAACGCCGGTCGTCGCCCACCGCGCTCGCGTTTTGTCAAAGTGCCGCTGGACCTGCGCGAAGCCCACGGCCTGGCGGCGCTGTCGATGATCTGCACGGTGGTGCCCGGTACTGTTTGGTCGGAACTGGCGCTGGATCGCAGCATTCTGTTGCTGCACGTTTGGGATCTGGATGACGAGGCGCAATTCATCGAGCACTTCAAGACGACTTATGAGCGACCGTTGATGGAGATTTTCGAATGAGCCCATTACTGTCGAACGCGATCCTGCTGACGCTGTTCCTGTTTTCGATGGCCATGGTGCTGACCCTGATCCGCCTATTCAAAGGGCCTTCGGCGCAGGATCGGGTACTGGCGCTGGACTATCTGTACATCGTCGCGATGCTGATGATGCTGACGCTGGGCATTCGTTATTCCAGCGACACTTACTTCGAGGCGGCGCTGTTGATCGCGCTGTTCGGCTTCGTCGGCTCGTTTGCCCTGGCGAAATTCCTGCTGCGTGGCGAGGTGATTGAATGAACGAACAACTGTCTCTGTGGGTGGAAATCCCGGTGGCGATTCTTCTGGTCCTCAGCGGCGTGTTTGCGCTGATCGGCGCAATCGGCATGTTGCGAATGAAGGATTACTTTCAGCGCATGCACCCACCAGCATTGGCCTCGACCATCGGCGCGTGGTGCGTGGCGTTGGCGTCGATCATCTGCTTTTCGGCGCTCAAGTCCGGGCCGGTGCTGCATGCGTGGCTGATTCCGATTCTGCTGGCGATCACGGTTCCGGTGACCACCCTGCTGCTGGCGCGGGCGGCATTGTTCCGCAAGCGCATGGCCGGGGATGATGTGCCGGCCGAGGTGAGTAGTCGTCGTACTGAAAGCGGTAACTGAAAATCCAGTTGTTCGAACTGCCGCTATCGCGAGCAGGCTCACTCCTACATTTGGAATGCGTTCCCCTGTAAGAGTGAGCCTGCTCGCGATAGCTATCTCCAGATCACCTTGCCCTCAAACCCACGCCACTGCCAATAACCCCGCCCCCAGCACCACACACAACGGCGAATACGCCCAGGTATCAAGCCGCGCAAACCGCGAGCCTTTGATCTCCTTGAAAAACCCCACCAGATTCGAATCGCCAATCGCCCGCGCAAACATCAACAACGCAATCGCACTGATCAGCCATTGCAGCGACCAGTGATGCACCGCCGGCAGCCACCACCCCACCCGCAGACACACCAGCAGCGCAATCACCAACAAAGCCGCCGCCACCACAAACGTGATCCAGCTACTGGGCTTGAACGCCGGTCGCAGCTTCAAACCTGCGCCATCCACCGGAATTTGCGGCACAACCGCTGCCGCCGCCCACTGCCCACCCAACGCCCAATACACATGTACCAGACTGATTGCCGCAAATATCGTCACCAGCCATTGAGCCAACGCAAAGGTCATGGTCGAGAATCCTTGAAAGGGATCTGAACAAAACATCCTAGTCGGCATTTTTTGAAGTGCACGACCGATCGGCGGTGGGTTAAAGTGCCGCCCCATGAAATTCAACCGTTCCGATCGCTCACTGCTGGCCTGGATGCTCTATTGCTGCGTCCTGTTCAACGTGTTCGCCTGCAGCATCGGTCACGGACAAATGGTCGGGATGCAGCTCAACGGCATCGGCGGTCAGTTCTGCGCGGTAGACCCTGCAACCCAGGCACCGCAAACCACCAGTCCATCCGAAGAAAAATTGCCGACCCTGGCCAAGGCCTTCGGCTGTCCGCTGTGCTCCACTGGCGGCATGGGCCCGGCGTTCAACTCCAGCTTGACGCTGGCGATCCTGCCGGAACAACACAGCCCGCCGCTGGCGCCGATCGTCAGTGCCGACCTCCCTGCCCGCTTCACCTGGCCGTCAGCCAACCCCCGCGCCCCACCGCTCGCCTGAGTGTCTTTGCCTTTTTCTGTTCAGCCCACTGCGCCAACGCGCCGCGTTTGTCTGTGCGCTGATTCCTAGACGAGCATTCAGGATTCATCGATGAAAAATCTTACTTTGCTGGCGAGCCTGTGCGGCTGCCTGTCCGTTAACGCCTGGGCACAATCGACTGTCGATCTGGCCCCGATCACCATTGATGGCGAGGCCGGCAACGAGCCGGGACTGAGCCTCGATCAATCGAGCGGCATGGCCTCACGCCTCGGCCTGAGCGTACGCGACACACCAGCATCGGTGGCCATCGCCAATCGCAATGACATCGAGCGTCGCGGCGCGCAAAACTTTCAGGACGCCGCCAATACCTTGCCCGGCGTCAACGCCAGTGCACCACCGGGTTTCGGCGGTTTTGTCTCCTATCGTGGTTTCACCAGCAGTCAAATCACCCAAATGTTCAACGGCATCAACGTCTCCGGCGGCCTCGCCCGTCCGGTGGATTCGTGGATCTACGATCGGGTGGAACTGGTCGGTGGCCCATCGTCGCTGATCAACGGCGCAGGCTCGGTGGGCGGTTCGCTGAACTACGTGACCAAACTGGCGACCCGTGACGAACAGGCGCTGGAGGGCCGAGTCAGCTACGGCACTTACGACACCACGGAAACCGCGTTTGGCCTCAATCACGCACTGACCGCGCCCGGCGCCGACGTGCAGCACTACGCCCGGCTGGACGTCAGCCACAACACAAGCAACGGCTACATCGACCGTCAGGAACGCGATGCGTGGAGCGTGGCGTTCTCGCTGCTCAGCGATTTGACGCCGAACCTGTCGCATACCCTGGCGCTGGAATATCAGGACGAGCACGAAGACAGTCCGTACTGGGGCACGCCGGTGCTCAATCCCAAGGCCGGCGAGTTGAAGATCGACAAGCACAACCGCTTCAACAACTACAACGTCGAGGACGGGCGCTACGAGCAGCGCACGATCTGGGTACGCTCGATCATCGACTACCGGATCAACGACAGCACCACCCTGCGCAACACGCTGTATCACCTCGACAGTCAGCGCGATTACCGCAATCTGGAAACCTATCAATACAACGCCGACAACAGCGCAGTGAACCGCTCCACGGCTTATCAGGTGCGCCATCAGGGTGAGCAGAACGGCAACCAGTTCGAACTGCGTCACGACAATACGCTGTTCGGCCTGGACACAACCTGGTCGGGCGGCTTTGAGTACAAGGTCAATCAGACCACCAACTCGCCGCTAAACGTCAAAGGTGCGAGCACGGTCGATCCAAACAACTATCGCCCGGGACACTTCTACGACATCCCCGGCACTAAACCGGGCTTTGTCAGCGACAAGACCAACGAGGTCACCACCAAAGCGTTGTTCGCCGAAAACCGTCTGGCGCTGACCGACAAACTCGCCTTGCTCACCGGCCTGCGCTATGACGATATCGATCTCGACGTGACCAACCATCGCACCGTGACCGCCAGCAATCCGCACCATCTCAAGCGCAGTTGGGAGCCGTTGACCGGCCGGGTTGGCATGACCTACCAGTTCATTCCTTCAGCCAACGTCTACGTGCAATACAGCACCGCCGCCGAACAGCCGAACGGCACGCAGGACTTCGATGTTTCGACCGGCAAACAATGGGAAATCGGCAGCAAGTTCGACTACCTGAACGGGCGCGGCTCGGCGACCGTTGCAGCGTACACCATCGAGCGCAAGGACTTCGCGGTCACCGATCCACTGGACCCGACCAGCAGCATCCCGGTGGGACAGCAAACGTCGAAAGGCATCGAGATTGCCAGCTCCTTGCGGATCACCGACAAGTTACTGGCCGAAGGTAACTTCGCCTGGGTCGATGCGCAGTACGACGAGTTCAACGAGAAGAATGCCGCTGGCGTGGTTGTATCGCGCAAGGGCAACACACCGACCAACGTCCCGGACCGCGTGGGCAACCTGTGGCTTACCTATGACTTTTCTTCGCAATGGCAAGGTGGCGTCGATGCCCGCTACGTGGCCTCGGTGTTTGCCGACAATGCCAACACCATGACGGTGCCGTCCTACACGCTGTTCGGCAGTTTCCTCAGCTACAAGGTCGACTCGCACACCACCGTCACCGGTCGAGTGCGCAACCTGACCAACGAGGTGTATGCCGAGTTTGCGCATGTGTCACCGGCGTACTACCTCGGTACGCCGCGCACCTTCGAATTGTCGGTACAAACCCGGTTCTAAAAGCACCGCGAGCAGGCTCACTCCTACAGGGGAACGCATTCCAATGTGGGAGTGAGCCTGCTCGCGATGAGGCCCGTACAGGCGCCTTTTACTTCAGATCAGCCGAAACCTTGTCCGCCACATCCTTGGACAACCACGCCTGCCACACATCCGGATGCGCCTTCATGAAGGCTTGCGCCGCATCCCGAGGCGCGGTGTGTTTCTCGCTCATCTCGGCCAATGCCTTGTTCAGCGCATCAATCGGAAAATCCACTTTACTGAAGAACGCTACGATTTCCGGATGCTCTTTCTGGAACGGCGTAGACACGCCAATCGACAGCTTCGACGCCAGCGAACGGGTTGGTTTCGGATTGGGATTGTCAGCGTCGGTCAGGGTCTTCCACGCTTCGGCATCGAATGGCGGCTCTTCCAGCTGTACCAGTTTGAACTTGCCGAGCAACGGCGTCGGCGACCAGTAGTAAAACAGCACCGGTTTGCCGCGACGGATCGACGAAGTGATTTCGGCATCCAGCGCCGCCCCCGAACCGCTACGAAAGTTGGTGTAGTCATCCTGCAAGTCATAAGCCGTCAGTTTCTGCTTGTTGACCACCTCTGAAGTCCAGCCAATCGGACTGTTGAGGAAGCGCCCCTTGCTCGGACTTTCCGGGTCCTTGAACACGTCCTTGTATTTCGCCAGATCAGTGACACTGCGCAGATCGGGCGCCATCGGTTTGATGCCTTTGGCCGGATCGCCCTTGATCACGTATTCCGGCACCCACCAGCCTTCAGTAGCGCCCTTGACCGTGTCGCCCAGGCTGATGACCTTGCCTTCGGCTTCCGCCTTGACCCACACCGGGCTGCGACCGGCCCACTCCTCGCCAATGACCTGAATGTCATTGTTGGCCAGTGCGGTCTCCAGTGTGATGGTAGTCCCGGGCAAGGTATCGGTCGGCAGGCCGTAGCCCTTCTCGACGATGATCCGCAGAACCTCGCTGATCAGGCTGCCGCTCTCCCAGTTCAGGTCGGCAAAATGGATCGGCGCTGGCGCAGCGTTGACCGCCGACGCCGACGTCAACAAGCCGAATGTGGCAAGACTGGCGGCAACAAGCTGTTGAAATCCGTTCATGCATTGCACCTCGTGCGGTTCACAGCAATGGCAGGATGGTCTACAGAAGACCGACAAGCCTCTGAATACTTAAGTCATCTGACTGTAGTAGAGGTTCCTGCTTTTTAAGCGTGATACGAAGTGCGCGGACTACTTTTCAGAAATTTCCTGCAAGCGTTGCAGCTCTCGTCTGACCATGCCGGCGTATTCCGCAGGGCGCAACGAGTAGATCTCGGACGCGACCCAACCCAGCCAGGCGCCCTGCATCTGCGCCTTGGCGGCGAACAGACGCTGTGCTTCCTCAAGAGCCTGGTCGAGGTTCTGCGAGTGGAAATCGGCGCGACTCACGCCGCTCACTCGCTGGCTTTGAAAGTGATCAACTCGCCCTTGCGCCATTTCGCGGCTTTACCGGTAACAGCCTTCAGGGTCTTGGTCAGGCCTTCCTGCAATTGTTGGTGCGCGGCAAATACCGTCACCACGCTGTGGCCTTCCTTGAACAGAATGGCTTCGCCGTCCGCCGTGGTGACAAAGGCGTAATCGCCCAGACCGTAGACGGTCAATTTGATCTCGCGGAAACGGATATCCATTTTTCCGCCTTCGCGACTCGGCAGCACCGAGGCGCTGAAGTGATCGCCAACCTTGAGCTTGAGCCCGGGTTTGTCATCGACCACCAAAGCGCTTTCGGTGTCGATTTCGGCGACATAAATGCCTTCCGCATTCTGCTCGGTGATGTAGACAAAACGCGATTGAAACAGCTTGACCAGCTTTGCGCGCAAATCACCCAGCACGAACAAAGCGTGCATATCCAGATTACTGACTGCCAAAGAACCATCCCCACATCTGAAAAAAGCCGTACACGGAAAACGCGCACGGCATAAAAAACGGCCAGGCCGATGGTGTTGCCGAATGACTCAAGTAAAAGCCTGAATTGAGCAGAGCGCTCAATCGTCGCGAGGTTCGTAAGACTACTGGAAAGTCACTCGCGAAACTTGCCTCAATGTTCGCCAAACCTTGCAGGAAAAATCGTCATTGAAGACCAAAGAAGGCGGACTACAAACTTTAAGGAAAAAACTGACGAAAAAAAGCACTTTTCCGACATATCGCACGTAAAAAATTGCTTTAGATAAGCACTGTCGTCAACAGGTACTGGCGATTCTAGAGCAGCGATGCTCGTTACGACTACTCGAACCGACCAGTAAATGTCGGCTAACCCATGAAAAGGACTTCATATGTGCACTCTTACTCACTTTGTACCGTCCACCGATTTGCGCATCAAGCCCACTGACATCCTGCATGTCGCGGCTTTGCAGGTGTCGTCTGCAATGGAACCGGGCATGGCGGCACCACGCTTTCGTGTAGTACCGGCCGGTACCGCGTTCTTTCACATAAAAGAATCATCCACCGGCCGCGTAAGAGGTTTCCGCGAAGATCATAACGAAGCCTGCGCCCTCGCCCGTTCTCTTGAAATGCGAATCGAACTCCTGAGCGGCGACCGCCTCAGATAAAAGAATGATCGACCACTTTCAAGGAGCACACGATGGAACTGCCTGCATTTGATCTGAAAACCCTGTTCGAACAACTGGGGCTGCCTGCGGAAGGTACGGCAATCGATGACTTCATCGAAGCGCATCCGCTGGATGCCAACACCAAGCTTATCGATGCCGGGTTCTGGACGCCGTCCCAGGCACAGCTACTCAAAGAGTGGCTACGCGCTGATGGCGAGGAAGCGATTCTGGTCGATGAACTGAACGTACGCCTGCACGACGGCCGTTGAAAACAGTCAGTGCAGGCTGCCCATGTGCTCAGTCTCCAATTGCGCGAGCCAGGCAGCCCTGCACTCTTCCGCCTCGTCCCGGCTGGCGAACGCGGTGCCGCGCCGCTCGCCGTTGAGCAATACAACCCAACAGACGCTTTGCCCCATCGCGCGCAATCCGGCCGGCACGCCGCTGCCAATCATCACCGCAACATCGACTCTGCTCTGCATGTTGACCTCCGAAATTAATTAGCAGCCTAACTATATCGGCATGTTAATGACTTCGACGCAGCAGAAACAGCAACCACGATGCACAGCTCAGTTACAGATGCGGTAACAATGATCAGCGCGGACTCTCGGGTTTGTAGCCCAACCGCAATCCTCCCCAGTGCCGGCCCTTGAGCATGATCGGTACAGAGAGGTCATGCATCAGCTCACCGGTATCGCGGGTATAAGTCTGCAACAGAACGGGTTGCTGATGACTGCCACAGCGAATTCCAGTGCGGTCGGCGAACTTGCGTTTGGTGCGATTGCCCACTGCGTCCACTTGAACATCGCCAGTCAACGGCTGACAGAACGCCTGATTGTGCGTCGGCACATAACCCTGCTGCGTGCAGGCGATAGCGAACACCAGCCCTTCGTGACGCGGCAGCAACGGTTCCTGAATCGCCGGCAGCACCTGATCGGTGTAGCGATCAAAACGCGTTTGAAACTTCGCCGGTTGCGTGCCGGGAATTGGTTGATATTGTCGGTCGAACAAATCTTCCAGGCTGATCCGCCCCTGTTCGACGTCAGCCTCGAAACGCGCGGCGATCTGACTCGCTCCCTCACGCGCCAGGTCGTAGATACGCTGGTGGTAATCATCAAGACCGACTTCGGCCAGACGTTCGCTGATGGTTTCCGCCTGCCCTTCCATCTGCACTGCCGCTTCGGCCAGACGTCGCGTCTGCTGGTCGCTGATCGCCAGATCGCTGCGCATCTGCTCGATGGCCTTGAACAGGCTGTCGAGTTGCTCACGATTGGTCTGCGCGCCACGGGCGATCTCGCCGACCTGACTTTCCACGCCCGCCGCCAACCGGGCGATGTTCTCCAGATGCTGGCCGGTATGCTCGACCTGCTCGACGCCGCTTTGCAGGTCGCCCGACAACTCGCGGATCTGCTCCACCACTTGCGCGGTGCGCTGCTGGATATCCGCGACCATCTCGCCCACCTCACCCGTGGCCGATGCCGTACGCGCCGCCAGACCGCGCACCTCATCCGCCACTACCGCAAAACCACGGCCATGCTCGCCGGCCCGGGCCGCTTCGATTGCTGCGTTCAAGGCAAGCAGATTGGTCTGGCTGGCGATGGACTGAATCACCAGCGTCACGCGCTGAATGTCGTCGCTACGCTGGCTCAAGGCTTCGATCAGTTCCCGGCTGGCATTGGCGCGTTGACTGAGTTGATGCATGCGTGAAATCGAATCGATCAGTTCAGTTCGGCCCGCCGCACTGCTGTGATGAGCTTCGCTGGCAGCCTCCAGCGCATCGCGGCTGAGCTGCGAGGTGGCCTGTTCTGTAGCAATCATGACTTCGGCGTTGCTGACGATCCGCGCTGCGGCGTCGAGTTGCGATTGCAGCTTGCTGGCCAGTTCCTTGACAGAAAATGCTACGCCGGCAGCCGACAACGCGTTATGACTGGTGGTGTAGGAAAGGTCGCGAGTCAGTTCGGACATCGCATTGCCGGACTCGGCAGGCTGCACATCGGGTGTCGCACGGGAGCGCAGGCGCGGCAGCCAGACAATCAGCACCGCCAACGGCATGCCAACGTATAACGACCATCCACCCAGCGTCATACCGGCTAACAGCAGCATCAGGGCGATGCTCTGCAAGGTCGGCGAAAGCCAGCGGTTTTTCGGCAAAAGCACTGGTGCAGGCAAAGCCCCAACCAGAGATCCATCTCTCGTCATATCAACACCCCACGCTTGTTCTCATTATTGTGACTGCATTAAACGCCACTACAAGGCCATTATCCATGGTCCGTTAGTCGTGGGTCTGTGGCAGGTCAATGGAACGACGTGAAATATCGTAGACGAGCAAAAGCAAAGATCGCAGCCTTCAGCCGCTCTATATAGGAGCTGCCGAAGGCTGCGATCTTTTCAGGACGCCCGCAGATGGCGGGTCGTCTCAGGGATCAAGCCTGACGCTGGTGCTTATCGATCTGCTCGTGACGCTCTTGAGCTTCGATGCAGTACTTGGTGGTCGGGCTGATCAGCAGGCGTTTCAGGCCAATGGCCTCGCCGCTGTCGTCGCACCAGCCAAAGCTGTCTTCCTTGATGCGCTCAAGGGCTTGTTCCAGTTGCGGCAACATACGCTGGTCGCGATCAATCGCGTTTACCAGCCAGGTGCGCTCTTCTTCAACCGATGCCGCGTCTGCCGGGTCAGCCGGGGTGTCCAGGCTTTCAATGGCGATACGGTTCTGCTCAATGCGCTCGTGGGTTTCGACTTTCATGTTCTGCAACAGCGCGCTGAAAAAAGCGTGTTGCTCGGCATTCATGTAGTCATCTGCCGGCATGGCCAGCAACTTGTCCTTTGTCATTGATATCTCTATAAAAAAACGTGCATTAAGGCGAATAAGGGAGCGTTCCGGTAAACCGTCTTCGGTCATCGGAAAGGCATCGTTTATGGCAAACGCCACCCGGCACTCAATTTACGAGGGGCGGCAGTCTAAGGCCGACTTGAGGCCTCAGCAACTGGAAATCCAGCAAATTTGTCCGACAAAGCCCGGAAACTGCTCTGATACAGGCTTCACGGCGATTATCGGAGTGCGTTTATAGCAAGAAATTCAGTCGAGCGGATGTATATAGAAGACAAACGGCTGCGCCACACCGGTCGGGTGTGGCGCATTTTCATGTTTTTCAGGGTTTCAGCGCTTGAGTTTGCGCTTGTTGCGGTACTGGTCAATGACCACCGCCACCACGATGATCAGGCCTTTGATGATGTCCTGAATGTAGGCATCGACGCCGACGAAGGTGAACCCGCTGGCCATCACCCCGAGAATCAGTGCACCGATCACCGTCCCGGTAATCCGCCCGACACCGCCGGCCAGACTGGTGCCGCCAATCACCGCTGCGGCAATCGCGTCCAGTTCGTAGGACATGCCCATCCCGGCCTGCCCCGTCGCCGCCCGAGCTGACGCCACGACGCCAGCCAGCCCCGCCAGCAGACCGGCGATGCTGTAGACGATGACCAGATGACGCTTGACGTTGATCCCCGAGGTGCGCGCCGCCTGCATGTTGCCGCCGATGGCGTAGGTGTACTTGCCGTACTTGGTGTAGCGCAATGCGATGTGGAAAATCACCGCCACCACCAGAAAGATGATCACCGGCATCGCCCCATGACCAATCGCGGTGTAGGAGTCGGAGAGCATGCTGACCGGTTGACCTTCGGTGTAGAAACGCGCCAGGCCGCGTGCCGAAACCATCATGCCGAGGGTGGCAATGAACGGTGGAATCCCGGTGATGGCAATAATACTGCCGTTGATCGCCCCCGCCAGCAGCCCGACCCCAAGCCCGGCGATTACCGGAATCCACACCGGCAAGTCAGTCAGCGACGGAAACACTGCGCGGGCGAAATCCGAGGTCTGCGCCAGACTGGCGGCAATCATCGCCGACAGCGCCAGCACCGAACCGGATGACAAGTCGATCCCGGTGGTGATGATCACCTGGGTTACGCCGATGGCCAGCAAGCCGATCACCGACACTTGCAGGATCATCAGCACCAGACGCTGGGAGTTCATCAGGAAGCTCTGGTCGCGGACGATCCAGCCGAATACTTCGAAGACCAGACCGATACCGATCAGCACCAGGAAGATGCTCAGTTCGGTTGGAAAGCGCCGACGACTCTTGGTCGGTGCCGTTGCAGGCTTGTTTTCCAGTATCGCGTTCATAACCACTCACCCTTCTATCGCACCGCCAGTGCCGGCCGCAGCCACCACCGGCATCAATTAGTGAACCACGGACATGCCCGAGGCCAGTTGCATCACCCGTTCCTGGGTGGCTTCGTCACGACTGAGGGTGCCCATCAGGTCGCCCTCGTGCATGACCATCACCCGGTCGCTCATGCCGAGCACTTCCGGCAACTCCGAGGAAATCATGATCACCGCCATGCCTTCACTGGCGAGCAGGGAAATCAGCCGATAGATCTCGGCCTTGGCGCCGACATCGATGCCACGGGTCGGCTCGTCGAGAATCAGAATTCGTGGATTGGTCATCAGCCAGCGGGCAAGCAAGGCTTTCTGCTGATTGCCGCCAGACAGGGTGTCGATGCACTGCTCCAGCGAAGGAGTTTTCACCCGCAGCTTCTTGCACATGTCTTCGCACAGCGCGCGCAGGGCTTTCTGCTGGATGAAACCGTGACCGGCGTAATGCGGCAACACCGCCATCTCCATGTTCTCCAGCACCGACAGGCACGGGAACAGGCCACTGAGCTTGCGATCCTCGGTCAACAGCGCGAAACCCTTCTCGATGGCCATGTGCGGATCGGTGATGCGCACCACTTGGCCATCAAGGCGAATTTCACCGCTGTCGCTGGGGGTGATGCCGAAAATGGTTTCGGCGACGTTGGTGCGGCCCGAGCCCATCAGCCCGGCGATGCCGAGAATCTCCCCGGCGTGCAGATCGAACGACACACCCTGAAATATGCCGTCGAGTTTCAGATCGCGAACCGACATCAGCAGATCGCCAATCGGCTTCTCGCGCACCGGGAACAACTGGCTCAGTTCACGCCCGACCATCATCGAAATCAGGCTGTCGCCGTCCATGCTGTCGGCGCGTTGCAAGCCGATGTAGGCGCCGTCGCGGAACACCGCGACTTCATCGGCGATGGCGAACACTTCGTTCATTTTGTGGGTGATGTAGATGATGCCTTTGCCCTGGCGCTTGAGGTCGGCAATGATCGAGAACAGGTGCGCGACTTCCTTTTCGGTGATCGCCGAGGTCGGCTCATCCATGATCAGAATGTCGGAGTCGTAGGACACCGCTTTGGCGATCTCGACCATCTGCCGTTCGGCGATGCTCAGGTTGCCGACCTGCTCCTCTGGGTCAAGGTTGATCCGCAAGCGCTCCAGCAGTTGCGCGGTGCAACGGTGCATGGCGCGGTGGTCGATCATGTGCAGGCCGTTGAGCTGCTCGCGGCCGATCCAGATGTTCTCCGCGATGCTCATGTGCGGCATCAGGTTGAGTTCCTGGTGGATCATCGCGATCCCCGCCTGAAGTGCCGCCAACGGCGTTTCGAAGACCACCGGTTTGCCCCGCAGGCGCAGCTCGCCAGCATCGGGCTGGTAGATGCCGGCGATGATTTTCATCAGCGTCGACTTGCCCGCGCCGTTCTCGCCCATCAGTGCCAGTACGGAACCCGGACGTACACGCAGTTGCACATCGGACAAAGCCACCACACCGGGAAAACCCTTGCTGATGTTGCTGATCTCCAGCAGGTACGGCTCATCGACAGGTGTTGCAGTTGGCTGGATATCCAGCAACGAGGTGCTCGAAGCGGTCGCTGAAGCGAACATGTTCAGGTACTCCATCAGCAAGGTCGCGGCAGCAACCCTGCAGGATTATTGTTGTTATTGAACCGACGTATTACTTGAAGGTATCGACGTTTTCCGGGGTGATCAGGCGATAAGGTACCCAGACGTTCTGTTCAACCGCCTCGTTCCTGGCCATTTTCACTGCCGTGTCGATGGAGCCGTCTGCCTGACCTTTGGCATCCTGGAACACCGAGACCGCCATGTTGCCTTTCTTGATTGCGTTCAAGCCGTCCGGCGTGCCGTCGACCCCCGCAATCAACACACTGCCCTTCTCGACGCCGGCCTGTTGCAGGGCCATGGCGGCGCCGATGGCCATTTCGTCATTGTTGGAAACCACAGCGTCGAATTTGCGACCCTGGGTCAGCCAGTCATTGACCAGCGTCATGCCTTTATCCCGCAGCCAGATGCCGGTCTGCTCTTGTTCGATCTTGATGTTCGGGTACTTGGCCAGCACCTCTTTGACGCCTTTGGTGCGGTTGGTGGTGGAGTTGTTGGCGAGGTCGCCGAGCAGAATCACGATTTCGCCTTTGCCGCCGAGTTTTTCGGCGAGGTACTGCATCTGCATTTCGCCGGCTTCCAGGTCGTTGGAGGCTACGGTGACCACACCTTTTGGCAGTTTGAGGTCATCCGGGCGACGGTTTACGTAAACCAGCGGGATGCCGGCCTTTACGGCGGCTTCGGTGATTTTCCGGGTGGCGGCAGTGTCCACCGGGTTGACCACGATGGCATCGACTTTCTGGCTGATGAAGCTTTCGACTTGGCTCAACTGCTTGACCACGTCACTGCGGGCGTCTTCGAATTGCAGTTGCACACCATCGGGATAGGATTTGGCTTTCTTGTCCATGGATTCACGCAGGTAGGTCAGCCAGGTGTCATCGAACTGGGACATGCTGACGCCGATCTTCATATCGGCAAGGGCAGCGCCGCTGACAAACATCAAGGACAGGGCCAGCGAGGCAAAACGCAGATGAGTCTTCATGAACTGTCTTTCTCCACATTTCTTGTTGGTTTTATGGATCAGTCGTGACGGTTTCTGTAGGCAAAATCGACTCTATTGGAATTTATTTTCCATATCAACTCATTTTAGAATTTTATTCTAAATTTATTCAATGGCTTCCAATCGGGCTCAGTTCGACCACCTGACGTTGCTTGAAGCTCTGCCGCGCAGCGTCCAGAACCAGGGTGGTCGCCAGTGCATCATGGGCTTCGACCGGCAATGGGCCGCCAGTCTGTAACGCGGTTTGTAGCTGCAGATAGAACTGCTGCCAGCAACCGCGCTCCGACGGCACGCGCTCGCGTTCGTCAGCGTGTTCAAACCAACCCCAGCGCCGATGTTCCTCAACGCCCCAACGTTCACCCTCGGTTTTTGGCGAGAGCCCGGCCAGCGCCTGAGCCTCTTGCCCGTCGAGACCATTTACGCTGTAGCAACCCTGGGTTCCGGTGACGCGAAAGCGCGGGCCCGGCGTGCTTTGCAGGCAACTGCCGCCCAGGTGCGAGACCACCCCATTGGCGTGGGTCAGAGAGACAAAAAAACCGTTGTCGTAGGTCTGGTCTTTGTCCTGGTAATCGAGCTCGGCATACACCTGCCTGACAGGGCCGAACAGCAACAGCGCCTGATCTACCAGATGGCTACCCAGATCGCGCAGAAAACCACCGCCGCTGCCGTTATTCACCGACTGCGGCGAGTAGCGTTCGACCCGTGATTCGAAACGCGTGACCTGCCCCAGCGCACCCGACTCGATAAGTTTGCGCACGGTGAGAAAGTCCGAATCCCAGCGTCGATTCTGATAAACGCTGAGCCGCACGCCTTGGCGCTCGGCCATGGTGATCAGGGTTTGCGCCTGATGCGCATCGGCAGCGAAGGGTTTGTCACTGACCACCATCACCCCATGCTCAAGACCATCGAGCACCAGCGCCGGACGGCCCTTCAGCGGCGTGGAAATCACCAACACATCAACGCCGGCCTCGACCAATTGGCCGATGCTGTCGAACGCCGCTACGCCCGGGTATTCAGCGGCCAGCAATCGTCGGCGCTCCGGGGAGCGAGTGACCACACCGGCAAACGTCGCACCGGGCAGACTGCTGAGCAGCGGCGCATGAAAAAACCGGCCGCCATGGCCGTAACCGACAAGTCCGATACGCATGATTCGACTCCTTCTTATTGTTCTGTGAGCCGCTTGTTGGATATTCGCGGCCTTTGTGGGAGCGAGACTGCTCGCGATAGCGATGTGTCAGGCGACATCGATATTGACTGTACTGACGCCTTCGCGAGCAAGCTCGCTCCCACAGGTATTGCGTGCAAGGTCAGCGGCAGAGTTCGCTTTTGACCCGTTCGAGCATCATCCGGTTGGACTCATCCGGTCGGTCTTCCCAGGCGAACACCGAGACTGTGGCGATGCCGTCGAACTTGATCTCGCGCAAGGTGCTGAAGAACGCCTCCCAATCAACTTCACCCTGGCCGATATCCAGATGCTGATGCACGGTGGCGGTTACGCCAGGCGGATTGACGATGTAGCGCAGCCCCGACGAGGCCTTGTGGTTGTAGGTGTCGGCGATGATCAAGTGGCTGAGTTTCGACCCGGCGTACTTGAGCATCGAGGCAATGTCACCGACGCCGTCGTCATAGAAAAACGTGTGCGGCGCGGCGTAGAGGTAGTTGATCCAGTCACGATCAAGCCCGCGAATGATGTCCACCGACTCGTTGTTACGCTCGCAGAAATCGTACGGGTGCGCCTGAATATCGAGCTTGATGCCTTCGCGTTCGAACTCGGGAATCAGCTCGTCCATCGAGCGCATGAACTGGTTTTCGCACACCAGCGGGTTGTCCGACTGACCGGTGAATTCGGTGTTGACCAGCTCGCAGTCCATTTCCACGGCAATCTGGATCGCTCGCTTCCAGTTGCGCACGGCGGCCACACGCAGGCCTTCGTCGGCGGCGGCCCAGTGGTACATCGGTAATAAAGAAGAGAGTTTGACCCCGGTGTCGCTCAAGGCTTTGCGAAACTCCTTGATCCGCGCCTTGTCGACGCGCGGGGCTTTGTAGAACGGCAGAAAGTCTTCTCGGGGCGAGAGTTCGATGTGTTCGTAACCGAGCTCGGCGACCTTGTCGACCATCTTGCCGAGGGACAGATTGCGGTACATGTAGGGATCTAGTGCGATGCGCATATTCTTGTTCTCCCAGAATCGACACGATCCCCTGTAGGAGCTGCGGCACGCTGCGATCTTTTGATCTTAAAGACAACGTCAAAAGATCGCAGCGTGCCGCAGCTCCTACAGGGATTGGGTTAGCCGTAGAAGTGTGGGCGGTCAGGCAGGGTTACTTTTACTATCTGACCGTTGTTCTGGGCTTCAATGCACGCGTCGGCAGCAACGGCAGCGGCGAAACCGTCCCATGCCGATGGGCCACCGACCTGCCCTGCGCGCACGCTATCGATGAACGCCTGCAACTCAACGTCATAGGCGCCGATGAAGCGATCCTTCCAGTCCATCAGAATCGCGTTGGAGAGCTTGGCGCCGCTGCGCATTTGCACTTGCTGCGGTTCCGGCAGTTTGGCGATGCCGGTCTCCCCCACCACTTCGCACTGGATGTCGTAGCCGTACTGGCAATTGACGAACACCTCGACGTCGATGCGCGTGCCCTTGGCGGTTTCCAGCAGGACAATCTGCGGGTCTTTCAAATGCGCCAGCGCCTTGCTCGACTTGCGCGGGAACACCACTTGCACCGAGACGTAATCGTCGTCGAGCAACCAGCGCAGCACATCCAGTTCATGGATCAGTGTGTCGGTGATTGCCATGTCGGTCTTGTAGTTTTCGCCCACGCTCGGGTTGCGGTGCGCGCAGTGCAGCATCAACGGCTCGCCGATCTGACCACTGTCGATCACCGCTTTCAGCGCGCGATAACCTTCATCGTACGGACGCATGAAACCGACCTGCACCAGACGCTTGCCGTGGGCGACTTCCGCCTCGACGATCTTGCGGCAGCCTTCGGCGGTGACCGCCAGCGGCTTCTCGCAAAACACCGGTTTGCCCGCGGCAATCGCTGCCAGCACAAACTCTTCGTGGCTCGGGCCCCACGAGGTGACGAGGATCGCCTCGACCTCTGGCGCCTTGATCAGCGCGTGACCGTCCGGGTAGACCTCGGCCGTCAGCTTCAGATCGGCAACAACCTTGGCAGCCTGCTGCAAATTGATGTCAGTGACGGCGACGACCTGGCTATTGAGCAAAGTCTGGCTGCAACGACGGATGTGATCCTGGCCGATGGCCCCGGTACCGATAACGCCAAGCTTCAAAGACATGAACATTCTCCATTTCGGGTTTCAGGACAATCAGTACTGGCGGGCCTTGGCCAACCGTTCATTAAGGGTTTTCGCGACTGCATCAGTGCGGGCACTGGTGGACACTTGCGCCACACCGACCCGCCACCACGACAAGTATTTGTGGATCATCGTTTTGGGTAGAACCTTGATATCGATCAGGGTCGACACCGTCTGCAAGCGCGCATCGGCCAGCGCCGCCAGCAACTCTGCAACCGTGTTCACTTTGTAGGTCTTGCAGCCGTAGGCCGCCGCGCTCATGGCGAAATCCACCGGGACAAAACCGCCGTCGAGTTTGCCGGTCTCGGGGTTACGGAAGCGGAACTCGGTGCCGAAGCTGTCCATGCCGTGTTCCATTTGCAGGTTGTTGATGCAGCCGAAGGTCATGTTGTCGAGCAGCACCACGTTGATCTTGCGGCGCTCCTGAATCGAGGTCGCCAGCTCCGAGTGCAGCATCATGTAAGAGCCGTCGCCGACCAGCGCATAGACCTCGCGATCCGGCTCGGCGAGCTTCACGCCCAGTGCAGCGTTGACCTCGTAACCCATGCACGAATAGCCGTACTCGACGTGATAGGTGTTGACGCCCTTGCTGCGCCAACTGCGCTGCAAATCACCGGGCAGGCTGCCAGCGGCGGCGACGATCAGCGCATCATCGGCCAGGGTTTCGTTGAGTACGCCGAGCACGCGGCTCTGGGTCAGGCATGAACCGGTCAGCTCGATAAATTCGCGCAGTACCGCCGGGTCCATGTGGTCGTTGATTTCCGGGACGAAATCCTGAGTCTGGTATTCGGCCTGATAAATCCGGTCAACCTCTGCGTCCAGCTGCGCTTTGGCCTCACGCGGCTGATCGCCCCACTCGGCGCGGTAGTCGCCGAGAATGTTGCTCAGGGTCTCCAAAGCGGTTTTCGCGTCGGCCAGCAGCTGCACGCCGTCGAGTTTCAGCGCATCGCAAGGGCTGATATTGAGGTTGAGGAATTGCACGTCCGGATGCTTGAACAAAGATTTCGATGCAGTGGTGAAATCGCTGTAGCGAGTGCCGACACCAATGATCAGATCCGCCTCGGGCGCCAGCAGATTCGCTGCCAGACATCCGGTTTCGCCGATGCCGCCAAGGTTCAGCGGATGGCTGGAAACCACAGCACTCTTGCCCGCCTGAGTTTCAGCGAACGGAATGCCGAAGCGTTCGGCGAACGCCTGCAACGCGGCATTGGCCCCGGAATACTTCACCCCGCCGCCACAGATCAGCAACGGTTTACGCTTGCCTTTGATCAGCGCCAGCGCATCGCCGAGCATTGCTTCGGTGGCCGGTCGACGCTCGATGCGATGCACGCGTTTTTGCAGGAAGTAATCCGGGTAATCGTAGGCCTCTGCCTGCACGTCTTGCGGCAGCGCCAGCGTCACCGCGCCGGTTTCGGCGGGATCGGTGAGTACGCGCATGGCGTGGATCGCAGCAGTCATCAACTGCTCGGGGCGGTTGATCCGGTCCCAGTATTTGCTCACGGCTTTGAAGGCGTCGTTGGTGCTGATGCTCAGGTCGTGGAACTGCTCGATCTGTTGCAGCACCGGGTCCGGTTGGCGACTGGCGTAGACGTCGCCGGGCAACAGCAGCAACGGGATGCGATTGGCCGTCGCGGTGGCCGCTGCTGTAATCATGTTCGCCGCGCCGGGGCCCACCGAGGAGGAGCAGGCGTAGATCTTGTGGCGCAGATGCTGTTTGGCGAAACCGATGGCGGCGTGGGCCATGCCCTGCTCGTTGCGGCCCTGATGGACGATCAGGTCGCCGCTGTCCTGCTCCAGCGCTTGACCGAGGCCGAGCACGTTGCCGTGACCGAAAATCGTGAAGATCCCGGCAACAAACTTGCTCTGCACGCCATCGACTTCGATGTACTGGTTATCGAGAAATTTCACCAGGGCCTGGGCCATGGTCAGTCTTGTTGTGGTCATGCTTGCACCTTTCTTAAAGGCAACCGCCAATCTCTGTAGGAGCTGCGGCACGCTGCGATCTTTTTTTATTAAAAAAAAAAATAAAAAAATAGCAGCCGGCACCCGCGACCAAGGTGGTAGTGGAGGAATTGAAAAAAGCCCAAGAATTTTGAATATACGGGGTATTTTT